>JBHHZW010000585.1:0-1854 GCA_046758305.1 Bacteroidota bacterium
AATAGTGGAATCCAGGGTCGGTCAGTTCCAGACCGAGGGCATATTTCCAATCGATGCGGGCTCTCACCGCGTCGGCTGCTTGGCGGTCGGTGAGATTCTCGGCAAACTGCATGATGGTGACCAAGGCCAGTCGCCAGGGGGACAGGGCCGGTTGTCCGCGTGAGGAGAACAGTTCAGCAAATTGGGTATCTTCGTAGAAGACGCCGAGTTCATCGCGCATGCGCATGTAGGGATTACCCTTAGGGAAGGCCTCTTGAGCGACACGTTGGGTGTGTTGTGGAACGGCTTCGATCGGTTGAGGTTTCAACGACATAGGATACCTCCAAGAAACGCATGAGATTTGGTTAGGGATTGGAGTATATCACATCAGAACGAATTCGCCAACAGGGTCCATGCAGGTAACCATACGTGTAGGCAACTTTGACCGGATTGGACTCGTCTCGGCGAATGTATACTTCAGCGAGACCTACACTTTGGTCAGCGATTTCTGCTACGAATACGATCGCCTTTTCATTGTCAAGAATCTTTTGAAGGTTAGCAGCAAGCTCGGAAGTGTCGAATTCGGTGAAAGGACCTAATGTGAGCAAGCGCTCGGAGACTCCTCTAACGTGGAATTCATGGAACTCGAAATACAACTTGCAAAGCGATTCGATGTCGGATGAATTCGCCTTACGAATAGTCAGATCAACCATATTCGATCATTCATTCTATGAGGAAGCAACAAAAGATCGCGATGATTATAGTCATAACATCTCCCACAGACTGGTGATCATCAAGGACGACGGGACTCTATCACTAGAACCGACGGAACTTCCATTCGCCCCTGAGCCCAAGGGTTCTCATATTGTCCAGGTGGTAACGTTGGCTCGATAATCCTGCAGATCACGAATCCAGTTAGAATGAGTTCATTGATGTACGTCGAGAGCATACGGTGATAGGCACCGACTTTTCCCCGTATCCCCCCAGTATAATCGGAGCGCCAAAAGCCTTCTTTCGCGTACCTCATGATCCGGCGAGCAAGGAAGTTTCCCTCTCTGTCGGTGTCGATGTTTGTATCTGGTGCCTGAAAGCAGGGATGGGTAATAGAAAAGATAAAACGACCTCCTGCTCGTAAAATCCGGTGCACGGTGGCGTACGTTGCCTTGAGATCAGGGATGTCCATGAGCGCCAGATTGCTGACAACGAGGTCGAATTCACTATCTCGTAGAGTGGTCAACCGCTGCGCGTCATCGAGGATGAAACGGATGTTGGGGTGCAGGGTTCGTTCCCGCGCTAACTCAAGAAGACGCTCGGAAATGTCTATCCCGACTACCCTTCCACCGCGGTCTGCGATTTGGCGAGCCAGATGTCCTTCACCACATCCGAGATCACATACGTCTAAGTTAGCGACAGGACCTATGGTTGCAAGTAAACAATGCGTTGCCACACCTAACACCGACGTTGAGCTGTCCGAGTCTGCCGAGACAGCCTCAGCATATTCATCGGCGATCTCATCGTACGCAGCTTGTGACATCCGAACTGATCCTGGCCTGCTTGTAGCTCACTGATTCCTGTACACTATTGGCTCTTTTTTTAGTTTATATATTCCAGCAGAAATAATCGAATCGTCTCCGGGTTTGAAAATCAGGTCTTTGATTCTGGCGACCGCCTCTGCCATTTTCTCTCAGCGTGCTCTCAGAGACCCTGTAATCGCCTCCGCCGCGCGGGGGCTGTAGAGGAAAAAGGGAGGAGGAAGAGGAGAAGAACATTTAAATCAGCAATCCCTTTACGTAACTACTCAGCCCTCCAGCTGTGAGGGGAGAGTTGCCAAAACGTATCCTATGGAGATAGTATACCCAAGAAGATGACCTCCTT
>JBHHZW010000586.1:0-1854 GCA_046758305.1 Bacteroidota bacterium
CTGTGGTTCCAACCGTGAACGAAGTTAAGCTTCGCGTGCTGCAGCGGCACGAAGAGAAAATTCACGACGGCCTGAGGGAGCTCGCTACAGGCAACTATGGAATTCCACAGTCGCTCGGCAACGTGCGTTGGACACCTGAGCTTCTGATGACTATCTGGGAACAGGCTGGGTCGGGGAAACCTCCGACTTCAGGACTCGAATATAAAGTGGGAAGGTCAGGAGGAGGCTTCGATGCGTTGGGTTTTCGATTCGCACCGGAAAGAGAATGGCTCGACCAGAAGGATCCGATCGACCTTTCGATTCCACTGAACCGTCGCGGAAACGGATCTTCGATCGAAATCCCTATCCCGGTGTACGGGGCAGGGATGTCGTTCGGCTCCGTGAGTCTTCAGGTGATGCTCTCACGGGCGATGGCTGCGAAAGCCCTGGGCACATTCATGTCCACCGGCGAAGGGGGATATCCAGAGCCCCTCGCCGATCATAAGGATCATGTCATCACACAGGTGGCAACAGGCTATTTCGGAGTTCGCGAGGAGACTATCCAGCGGGCTCGCATCGTCGAATTCAAGTATGCGCAGGGTGCGAAGCCAGGGCTGGGAGGTCACCTTCTCGGCGATAAGGTGAACTCGGATGTGGCAAACATGCGTGAGTCTTTGCCCTGGGTGAGTCTATTTTCTCCGTTTCCTTTTCACAGCGTGTATTCCGTCGAAGATCACAAGAAGCACGTTGACTGGATCAAGACGATGAATCCTGCAGCACTCGTCATCGTCAAGGTGTCAACTCCGGTAGACGTAGACATGGTGGCAGTCGGTGTCTATCACGCTGGAGCACACATCCTGAACATCGACGGCGGGTACGGTGGTACTGGAGCAGCACCCGAGATCGCCAAGAAAAATATCGCCATGCCCATCGAGTATGCCATTCCGAACGTTCACAAGTTCCTCCTGAAGGAGGGAATCCGAGATGAAATTGTCCTCATGGCAAGTGGAGGCATACGGACAGCATACGACGTCGCAAAGGCCATCGCCCTCGGAGCAGACGGATGTGTGATCGGAACCTCTGAAATTGTCGCCCTTGGGTGCACGTACTGCGGTAACTGTGAACGCGGACGAGGCTGCCCGATTGGTATAACGACAGTCGATCCGGAACTCTCCCTCCTCATAAAACCAGATTGGGGGGCACAGCGACTTATTAATATGTACAACGCCTGGAAAATCCAGTGGCGCGAAATACTGAGGAAACTCGGATTGCACAGCATTCGAGAACTGAGGGGGCGGTACGACTTGCTCCGACACCTGCATGATCGACGATAGAAATCCCTCGCTGAGAGGGACGTCTCTGCGAGTCTACGAGTCTCGTTGAACTAGATTTGCGTGAATGTACAAATGAGTACAAGGACTCTTGTTAATGGATGATCGCCAATTACCGCTGACTCAGCAACTAATCGAGTCGCGGTTGCCACTGACTGAAGGACGCAAGCTGCCCAGGCGCAAACTAGAAGCTGAGGGCGGCTGCGGGGTCATTGGCGTTGCCTCCTCGGTTCGCATAAAAGGAAAACACATTCTTGCCCCGCTGCTTCAGATGAAGAATCGCGGCAACGGGAAGGGAGGAGGCATTGCCGCAGTGGGTCTTAACCCGGAACAGCTTGGTGTCTCTCAGACTATTCTCGATGAAGATTACCTAATCCAGCTTGCCTATCTCGACCAATCATGCAAGACACAGCTTGAGGAGGAGTTCATCCGTTCGGTCCTGGAAGTCCACCACGCAAAGCGCGTTCCTTCCGTGAAGAACCATCGGGATGTCGGAGAGCTCGAAGTTGAACCTCCTCAAGTCTGGAGGTACTTTTGCAGAGTT
>JBHHZW010000587.1:0-1848 GCA_046758305.1 Bacteroidota bacterium
CGCATTCGCTTCTCGAGATTCTGACCGACGATGCGCTGCAGGGCATCGATATCGTGCAGAAAGACGTTGCGAATCCTGTTCACAACAGGATCGATGTTGCGAGGGACACCGATGTCGATGATGACGAGTGGACTGTTACCCCTCTCTCTAGCGACTCGCTGGATATCCTGAGCGGTGAGGACATAACCGCGGGGAGAAATAGAGCTGATGACAATATCGGCTTCGTGCAGCGAAGGACGAAGGTCCGTGAAGTCAACGATGCGTCCACCAAGTCCTTGAGCAAGCTCCTCCGCTTTCCTCCTGGTTCGGTTTGCGAAGATGACGTCCTTTGCCCCTTTGCTGATGAGATGCTTCGCAGTCAGCTCCCCAGTCTTTCCAGCACCGATAAGGAGGATGGTCTTTCTGTCGAGGTGGGCAAAAATCTTCGAGGCGAGTTCAACAGCTGCATAGCTAATCGAAACGGCCCCTTCGCCGATTTCCGTTTCCGTTCGGGTTCTTTTTCCTACATGCAGCGCGCATTGAAACAGTCTATTTGTATAGAACCCGTTCGTGCCTGCCTCTTTGGAGAGGCTGAACGCATCCTTCACTTGCCCAAGGATCTGGACATCACCAACTATCATCGAGTCGATTCCGGCGGAAACCTCAAACAAGTGATTTGCGACACCGCAGGAGATGAATGAATAGAAATGCTCCGGGCGTGCGGCGGATCGAGCGTTCTTGAACTTGATGAGAAAATCGCGCAATGCATCAACATTTGGCTCTTCAGCAGGCGAAACGACGTATGCCTCTGTCCGATTGCAGGTCGAGATGATCACACATTCTTTGTAGGAGCGCTTGATGAGCTCCTTCAAAGCGGCAGGGATTTCGTCCCTTGAGAACCAGAGTTTCTCCCGAACTTCAATTGGTGCTCGCTTATGGCTGATACCGACAGAGAACAAATCCATGAGACTTCGTCCAAATCGGGACTGCTGATTTCGATCGTTCAATAGAATTTGTGGAAACCGCTAAAGAATAGGTTAATCACCGTCATCGAGATGAGCGAAAAACCAAACCCGACAATCGAAAGAATTACGATTCGTATACCATACCAGCCCGCGAGTTTCCTGGCGGCGAGGCCTATCACGTACACAATCCAGATCAACACCGTTCCGACGAGCTTTGGATCTGCGTACGAAAACTCTGGAAATGCCCTTGGGAGCCAGATCAGTCCCACAGCAATTGCAACTGTCAGAAAGGCGAAGGCTATCGCTACGGCGACGAAGCTCAACCGTTCGAGAACTTCGAGGCTGGGAAGGCGCTCATAGATAACACCGAATCGGCTTGATTTGATCCGATGGTAGAGCATTAAATAGAGAAATCCATAGACCGCAGAGATTGTGATCGCAGCGTATCCGAGAACCGCACTCGACACATGAATTCCGAGTAGATTGCTTTTCAACACCGGGTCAACATGGACTTGATCTTCGATGAACAGCGAAGAGATAAGCTGAAAGAAAAATGGAAGGTTGAGGATGAAATAGCCTGTTCCTTTGACTCCTGTCCTGGACTCGAGCAGAAGGTACGCGAGAGCGATGCTGAAGGCGATCACCGAGAGGA
Organism: Bacteroidota bacterium; assembly: GCA_046758305.1. GTDB lineage: Bacteria > Bacteroidota > Ignavibacteria > UBA10030 > JAZGDE01 > JAZGDE01. The sequence continues at coordinate 1,597 of JBHHZW010000587.1, forward strand.
TTTCAAAGATGCTGGTGATCGGCGGATGCTCAAAGGCGGCCGTTCTCGTCAGCAGATACGCCGAATGCGCTACCAACGTTACCACCAGCAGTGGCGTCTTGACTTGCTTTGCTCTCGGATGTGCACTGAAAAACGCCTTGCCGTATGCCCAGATGGTAATGAAATACAGGACAGGGAGGAGAACTTCAAGGAGATCGATGATGATAAGAGTCATGGAGTAGTGGTTCCAAGAAACTGTACTGACTGGTCAGT
>JBHHZW010000588.1:0-1847 GCA_046758305.1 Bacteroidota bacterium
GTCACTACGAGGAGCGACAGCGACGAAGTAGTCTCCTTCAAAATCGTGGGCACCGACTACGACCCCATGCCTACCGACTTCGACCCCGCCGCCGGCACCGTGGCCCGCGCCGTGGCCACCTGCCCGGTGTGCGGCTCCACCGTGGAAGCCAACATGACCCGTAAGCTCTTTCAGCAAGGCAAAGCCGGGCAGCGCATGATTGCCGTGGTGACGCACAAACCCGGCGCCACGGGAAAATGCTACCGTCTTGCTACCGACCAGGACATGGCGGTGTTCAAGGAAGCCGAAGCGTATTTGCAGGAGAAGCGCAAAAAGCTGATGCAGGAATGGGGCATGGACCCGGTGCCGGATGAAGAAATTCCTAAAACGCCATCTGATACGATGGGAGGAACCAACCGTGTTTTGAACTACAATATTGAAACATGGGGTGATTTGTTTAATGCCCGGCAGAAACTGGCCTTGATTACTCTTGTGGATAAGGTGCGGCGGGTGTATCAGAAGATGCTGCAAGCGGGGATGGAAGAAGAATATGCAAAGGCGGTTGGGCTCTATTACGGATTAACGTTAGACATGTCAGCAGCTTTTGGAAATGTTCTTTCAAGATGGGAAAACACTTCCGAAGCAATAAAACAACTCTATTCCAGACAAGCGTTACCAATGATGTGGGATTATGTAGAAATTAATTCATTTAGTAATTCATCAGGAAGTTTTAAGGTAGGCTCTGAATATTACTTTAAGGTTATGGAACATTGCTCAAAAGGTAGTAATACTTACTCTTCTATTTCACAATTTTCATCAACATTATTAGGATTCAATGATAATTATTTCGACGCTGTCTTCACAGACCCACCTTATTACGACAACGTTCCCTATTCCTATCTTTCCGATTTCTTTTATGTCTGGTTGAAACGGTCTCTTGGACACATTCATACGGAACTGTTTTCAACACCGCTGACGCCCAAGAAAAATGAAATTGTCGTTTACGCAAACAAACCTGGGGAAAAAGAAAAAGCAAATAACTTTTTTGAAGAGATGCTTAAAAAATCCTTTCAGGAAATTCATCGTGTCTTAAAACCAAATGGACTAGCAACCATTGTTTACGCTCACAAATCCACGGAAGGCTGGGAAACGCTCGTTAATTCCCTGCTCGATTCCGGTCTGATCATGACTGGGGCATGGCCTTTAAATACCGAGATGCAATCGAGGTTATTGGCAAGAGAAACGGCAGCCTTAGCGTCTTCCATTTATATCATAGCTCGCAAAATGGAACGCCAACCCACCGGCTTCTACACTCAGGTGAAAGAGGAACTCAATCAGTATCTAAGCAAAAAACTCGAACGCCTCTGGCAGGAAGGCATCAGCGGCTCGGACTTCTTCATCGCCGCCATCGGCTCGGCCATCGAGGTCTTCGGCAAGTACGAGCAAGTGATGGACTACGAAGGCAACATCGTGCGCGCCGACCGACTGCTGGCCGACGTGCGCAAGCTCGTCACCGATTTCGCGGTGCGGCAAATCCTGCACAACGGCTTCGCCGGCGAGATTTCGGATCTCACCCGTTTCTACGTGCTCTCCCGATGGAATTACGGCGCCGCCAGAGTGCCCTTCGACGAGGCGCGCAAACTGGCACAGAGCTGCAGCATCGATCTGGCCCATGAGTGGAACCGGCCGGGGTTCATCAAAAAGGAAAAGGAGTTTATTCGCATTCTGGGCCCTCAGGACCGCAGGCAAGATGGCTCCAAAAACCCAACCGAACTCATCGACGTGCTGCACAAAATCCTCTTGCTCTGGGAGAAAAGCAAACGGGATGACATGGTGAGCCTGCTGCAAGAAACCGGCTATGGCCAGGG
>JBHHZW010000589.1:0-1846 GCA_046758305.1 Bacteroidota bacterium
TCTTGCATGATTTCTGCTCCTGATCAAAGTTGGGTAATAGAGGAAAAAAAGAAAAATCTTGGAGCGTTCGATAGCGCCTTCCGTCGCGCCACGCCCATACTGACATCGTCGGTCACCGTGAGCGTTGCTGAGCAGGCGACCTGGACAATATTTCCCGAGCGGCTTGTCGGTTTCGCAGCGTTCCCGACGCTCTTCGGCTCCGGCCTCGTGGAGCTCTCGCCGGGTGTCCGAACGGCCAGTGATTTCATCGATCAGACGAAGGAGTTTTTCTTCCGATTGGGAAAGCAGGTCGCCGTCGTGCAAGATCGTGTAGGGTTGATCCTTCCCCGCATTCTGTGCATGCTCATCAACGAGGCATGTTTCGCCCTGATGGAAGACATCGCGTCTGCTCAAGACATCGACACCGCCATGAAACTCGGCACGAATTACCCGTACGGTCCCATCGAGTGGGGGGAAAAGATCGGCATGCACCAGGTGTACACCGTCGTCAAGGCCATTCATGACGATCTCGGCGACGACCGGTACCGTCCCGCACCACTGCTTAAGCAGCTGGCCTTTTCGGGCAAGTTTTGGGGGAAATGAACACACTTGATCAATACAATGCACTCATTCAATCAGCAATCATAAATTATCCGGCCTCACCTATGCAAGAGACCCCTCAGCAATACCAGCGGCGCATCCTCGGCTATTCTGCAAACCAGGATCCACTCAAGATCCTTCGTGCAACGCCGAATGACATCACGCGGCTCATCCGCGGTCTCTCGAAAAAACAGATGCGCCAACGTCCTGCGCCCCGGAAGTGGTCCGTCGCTGAAATCATCGCCCACCTCGCGGATACAGAACTGGCGATCGGGTTCCGTTACCGTCAGGCCCTGAGTCGGAGTGGGATCGCTCTTCAAGCCTTCGACCAAGAGGCATGGGCATCCGCCGGCAAATACACCACGATCGACCCGAGGGATTCCTTCGCTCTGTTCCGCGCCATCCGAGCGGCAAATATCAGACTCCTGAGGATGATGCCGCGTTCACGGTGGTCTTTCTACGGCATCCACGAAGAGCGCGGTAAGGAGACCATGCGCACCATGGCCCTCCTCGAAGCCGGTCACGACATTAATCATCTGAGACAGATTGAGAGGATCGCTATTCACCTAAAGCGCCGCAAGTCTCAGCGATCCAGTACCAACACTGCGCTGTGAGGGACTAGTGTGCTCATCGATCATCAAATCGTGCCAGGTGCGACACCGACCATCTCCCGCTCCATACTAATATCTAAGATAAGCGGGATCCCGTAAATCGGGACCTGATCGACGTGTCTATCTATAGGTGTCGAGTAGAGATGCTCGACATCACAGATGATCCGTGTTAGTTGCACATCAGCGAAGAAAGCGTTAGATTGACCGCGTTCGCACACCGAAATCTTTTTCAAAGCGTGTAATTGTGGGAAAAACGACGCGGGACCCGATCAACGTCCTCATGGTTGAGGACGATCCGGCCTACGCTGCAGCAGTCAAGCAGGTCTTGCTCCGTTCCACCCACGCGAGCTTCACCGTCACGCACGCCACCTCCAGCGAAGAGTGTTTCCACCTCCTGTCGAAAACTCCTGTCCCCCATCTTGTGCTCGTCGATTACTGGCTCCCCGACACCACAGGTGTCACAGTTGCGAAGGAATTAATGGAAAAGAAGGTCGAGGCGCCAATCGTTCTGCTCACGAGCAACCGTGATTTCGCCACGGCCGTGGATGCGCTGAAGGTAGGTCTCTTCGACTACTTGGTGAAAGATCAACTCCCGATGAGCATGATCCCCCGAACGCTCATTAATCTCCGTGAGCGCTACGAGCTCCGACGTCGGG
>JBHHZW010000590.1:0-1838 GCA_046758305.1 Bacteroidota bacterium
CGTATAGTATCCCATTCCGAGTGTGCAGCCTTTTTCATCCTATCAGGCTTGAATACGTGAATAAGGGATCGGTCGGGTGGGGCTACCCCCGAATTGACGGACACCTCGATGGATAGGGTAAGAGTTGAGAGTCGAGAGTTGAGGGCCCGGGCTGACTAAGTTAATCATGAGCTTCTCCTATCCAACAATCGGCGCTACGATTCCCGGCTCCGACGAACTTGGCCAGCTGGTCCTCGAACGTGTGTTAGGTGCCGGTGCGTTCGGCATAGTCTTCCAGGCGAAAGCGGCAAAGACCGGGGCCACTGTCGCCGTCAAGTTCCTCCAGGCTGGCGTCCTTGCGACGCCCCACGAGCGGCAAGCCTTGTTTAACGAAGTACTCGCGGCGCGAGAGATTCAGCACCCGCATGTTCTCAGGATCCTTTTTGCGAGCACCGATTCTGACAACCACCCACCCTATGTGGGGATGGAATTCGCCGACGCTGGCACATTGCAACAGCGGATCGACGAGGCCAGACGAGCGAAGACACCGATTCCCCTGGAAGTGGTCGCGGAATGGTCACTCAACCTGGTCAGCGCAATGCATGCTATCAATGCGCACCTCCTTCATAGAGACCTCAAACCTGACAACATTCTGTTCTGCGGAGACACGATCAAGGTCGCCGACTTTGGACTTGCGAAGCTTGTCGACGCGAGCACGAGGACTGTTACTTTCAAAGGCGGGCAACACGTGTTGTACATGGCCCCAGAGGCTTGGGAGGGCCAGCGAAATGAGATTCAGCTCGACATGTACGCACTGGGAGTTGTTCTTTTTCAGATCGCGACTCTTGAATTCCCCTACCAGGTTCCAGCCGGCGGCGGTGAGCTGGAGGCCTTCAGGAGAATGCACATTTTCCAGCCTCCGAAGGTCGCAAGGACCGTTAGGCCTGAGGTCCCGCAGCGGTATTCCGAGGTCATCCAGCGGCTTCTGTCGAAGCGCCCGGGGGATCGGTATCGGTCGTGGGACGAAGTTCGCAGCGCGCTGGAATCCGCATTCGTCAGAGACAGAAGCGGTGAACTGAATAAGCCAGCTGCGCTCGCTTCCCTGGTTGAAGAGGCGAACCGACGCCACCGGGAGGCAACCGAACGCCGTCTGGCGGACGAGGCCCTGCGCCGAAAGCGGGGTGAGCAGCAGGAGATCGACCGGCTGCAGCAGGATGAGATTGTCGAACGGTTTCGGGCACTTATTCAGGCTTTCAACACAGAGACTGAGGGACCGAAGGCCTGCCTTGAAGCGTCCGCGGGAGGTGCGTATCAGGTCAGGCTGCCGTACGCTCAAGTCGCGAGTCTGTCCTTTTTTCCCATCGAGCCGCCGTTGAGTCTGCCGCCCCATCAGGTGAGGTTCGGGGCCCTCGTAGCAGACCCAAACGGTTGTGGGTTTAACCTTCTCCTAAAGCGACATCCGGACGAACAGTACGGCGAGTGGTCTGTGTGTCGGGTGCGGGCAAACCCCATCTCCGGCCGTGTCCACAGGCACTGCGACTACTTTGGCTTCGGGCCTAGCAAAATCGTGGAGATTGAGCGTGGCCATCGAGCCGTGCACATCTACGTGCCAGAATTCTCGAACGATGTCGACGGTGCGATCGAGGCATTCCTCCGATCCCTGTACGGCGGACGACGTTGAGCGCCGCCTAACCACCGGCTGCACCCGGTGGCCTCGGTTGGAAGGGAAAAATTGGGTCAAGAAATGAGGGGGTCAAAGCTTTAGAGGCTGACCGAGAATAGCCATATTTGTTCGGATGGGTATTGTCAGACTTGCCTAACTTGTCTAACTTAGGTACTTGGGTTGGAAATGGCCATGA
>JBHHZW010000591.1:0-1819 GCA_046758305.1 Bacteroidota bacterium
ACGGATCTCACCGGCCTCAGAATCTACTATCACTTCTTCAAGATCGAGATCCTTAGGTCGGGTCAGGAGATAGTAGGTGCGTTGTTCGAAGGATTTGGCATAGTATCCAGGTTCAAGTGTAGATGCCTCCTGATTCTCATGAACTGCAAGAGCCCATTCACCACAGTTGTCACAACGGTGTACGGGCAGCAGAATATGCTCGCAATAACGGCAGCGATCTCCAAGAGGTTGCAGGCAGCCAATAGATGGAATTCGCCGTTCATTCGGTCCGGAGCACTGGGAATTCAAACACACAGACAATCCCTCGGGCGCACGAACGAGGAAATGCAGGCGATGGGGAACCAAGGGCAGATCCGATGCATGCAACCGCGCAGCGGCGGAAAGACGCAGTAGGGTGATAATCGCATTGCGTTCGTCCATGCCACTCTCAACATCGAAAAGCCTGCCAGCAAGATCATCCAGGCTAAGTACGCTGCCCGTCTCCTTAGCTAGAGCTAGAATGTCAGCTGTCTTTCTAATGAGGGGCGCTTCACATAAACTTTCGTGGAGAAAGCGCGCCGGGGATCTTGGGTATTTCTGTCGTGCACGGTCCACCGTGGCATCGGAGACGAGGTGGGCCACGACCTTGCTCAATTTGCCAACGGTCTCTCCATCATCCTCGATCAATTCGTCCTCCGCCGTTAGTGTTGCGAAATCAAGGTCAGCATACTCCGCAAGCCCTGCTGCAGTAACTGGCTGCGCTGGCGGAGACTCGTCATCCCCGAGATCATGATCGGCGTAGCGTCCGCGAATAACATGCGTTTTCGCCTGATCGGTAGAAAAGAGTGACGACGCAAAGTTTCGCAAGTCATCATCGTTCCCACCTAACGTCGCCGACGTAGCCACATGGAGGACTTCACGTGGAGAAACACCGCACCGCTCGCGAAGACGCCGCAAGAGCATCATGATTTCCGCCGCCAAAGCACCACTATAAAGGTGGGCTTCATCGAGAATAATGCACCGAAGGTCTGGCCCAAAGAAGCGAGAATCCTGCGGACGACACAGCATGTACTCCAACATCGAGTAATTGGTAATCACGATATCCGGGACGTTGCCGTAGGGTTCCTGTCTTATCGGCTGACCATCGTGGGTCTCAAAGCCGCGGGCTTCTTCTCGTGTGCGCATCCTGCATGGATCCCACTGTGGCTCACCACATTTATTTGCTTGTCTAGCATCTTCAGGAGTCTCACTCGTGAAGTGGAAAACGGTAAGCCACTGCTGGCCCTGAAGCCATCGGTAAATTCGCTCCACTTGATCTGCCACCAGAGCATTCATGGGATAGAGGATCAAGCATCGCATGCCTCCATCCTTCCGCCTTTCCGGCGCATTCCAGAGATCCGACAGCATCGGTAGCAGGAAAGCTTCCGTCTTGCCAAGGCCAGTCCCAGCGGTGATGATGAAAGCCGGCTTCTCACGCGTCTTTGCTGCCGCGGCCTGGCGGAGAGTTTCAGATTGGTGATTGTACAAGCGGCGATCCGCTGGAAATACGTCGCGAGCGTCCAAATGACGGCAAAGGTCATCAGGAAAGAGACCTTCAGCACTTAGTGACTTCAGCGAATCCTCACTTTTTTCGCCTGGAAAAGCGCCTTCCACCCATAGTTTACTGACGAGCCCTCCGTCTTCACCAGGCCCTTCCCAGACGTTTCGGGCTGCATCGGAGAGCCCGTTGTCCCGGACTGCATCGGAGAGCCCGTTGTCCCGGACATAGTTCTCTGATACCGCGAGATCTACAAGCCGCGTTCGAACATGCTCAACCATCTTCAGAGCATCTACTTGGCCC
>JBHHZW010000592.1:0-1814 GCA_046758305.1 Bacteroidota bacterium
CAAAGAAGCTGGTGGAGACATCACCCCCACTGGATTCGATGCCGCAGGAAATAGTCGACCGAGCCATCGCACGCGTGAAATGGTCGAGCAAGGACATGGTGGTCGAGCCAGATGCTGAGGCAATTCGGGCTGACGTGCTCTCCTTCTACCTCATGTGTCAGGGTGTGGCTGCAGTGTCGTACCCCTACTCACGTGAGGCCCGCCTGATAAGTGACGCGACAAAGGAAACGATCAAGTATCGCATGTACGATCTTTTCAAACGCGGTCATGAGGATTCATGTTTGGATGTGGTCAAGCGTTCGCTCAAGCTCGTCCAACTGGAGGGCGGCGATGGGGTCAAGCTTGGTGGTGTAGAGATCCCGCGGGAGGACCTCTACAAGATACGTGACCGACGCCTAGCGCAGGATGGCATAGAAACCATAGACGATCGCCTACTCCCACAGTATTTACCCAAGTATGCGGTGCGCTGGACGGACCTTGCGCCCCTACTCAGGCGTCAACGTGCCGAGCTAAGTGTCGAACTAACGAAGCTCTACCTGGTGAACGGCAGGGCAGTGATCACTCCCCGCGATCTCTGGGACCTTTTTTCAAAGTTCATAGCCGTGCGAGCCGAGGAATACGTGGCATCGGTGTACGAGCGCTTTTCTGAGATCGGGGCGCCGTCCAAGCGACTTGCCGAAGTTGGCGAGCGCATATCGTCACTTCTGCCTTCGGAGCTCGAACTTCGCGAGAGATTCGCGCGCGTGCCAAGAGGAAAGCTTCGCCCAGAGTTCTTCCCCCCATGCGTGAAAATAGCTATGGTTGGGGTCGGCTCCGGGTTGAGGAACTACGCGATTACCGTTCTGCTGACTTCATTTCTTTCGTACGCGCGTGCTTCTCCCCCGCCTGCCGCCACTCGGATCGGTGATTTTATCAAGGACATTCCGGTCATTCGGGATGAGATTGCGGCGCCAATCTTTGAGGCGGCCGAGCGATGCAAACCCCCGTTTTTCAAGGATCAACCCCAAGAAAAGGCGAACATTTATTACCATCTCGGGTTCGGAATGACGGCCGAGCCCAACTTAGAGAGCAGCGGAAAATCGAAGTGGTACCGCGTACCGAATTGCTCGAAAATACTGCTGTCGGCCGCACCGCTCTGCGATCCGGATGAGCTCTGTCGTAAGATAAAGAATCCACTTACCTATTACTTCAGAAAGCTATCCGAGCACGCGAGGTCGGGCGCGGGTGGGTAAATGGAAATGCATGAAGCGACCCTCGAGGAGCGAAGACGGTTTTATTCTGAGGAATGGAACAAACGCGAGTTGCCAGATTTCATTCTTCACACCCTCTCCCTACGTGAGTTCGGGTTCGATTTGGATGGCACAGGGCCGAGCCACCGGTACAATCAGTTCATGACCGTCGAGCAGCTGGCGGAGTATCTACAGAACAGGTCCCCCTACTCGGCATTCACCAGCGTCGCACTTTACGAGCAGCCGTCGATGCGGAAGGGATGGATGAAATCCGAACTTGCATTTGACATCGACGCAAAGGACCTCCCCTTGAAGAGTTGCAGCTGTTCATCCGGGAGCGTTTGCGAACTATGCATCGATGAGGCCCGCCGAATCGCGATGGAGTTCGCTGAAACCATGGGCAAGGATCTGGGGTTGCACAACATTAACTTTGTATATTCCGGCCGCGGCTTCCACATCCGAGTGATCGACGACGCGATAATGACGCTGGAGCAGACCGAGCGGGCCCAAATTGTTGAGTACATCACCGGCGGCGTGATCCCGACCGATGTCACGATGGCGCTCGGATATTCTCAGGTCTTTCGG
>JBHHZW010000593.1:0-1814 GCA_046758305.1 Bacteroidota bacterium
GCCTTCGCCGAATCCGCCAACTGGGCCTCACATCGTATATTTACCACGGTGCGGAGCATTCCCGATTTGGACACTCACTTGGGGTGATGCATTTGGCTGGTGAGGCAGTCAAAAGAATAATGTCAGCCAACGAGGACATAGTCCGCGAACAATTTGGGTGGTCTCCCGGCGAGTTCAAGGAGCAATCGAAGAGGTTTGTTTTGGTAGCACGCTTAGCTGGGTTACTACATGACATAGGTCACGCTCCGTTCTCCCACTCTGGCGAAGAGGCGTTATTCCGTGAGAGGATTCGACATGAAGATTATAGTGCTTCGATAATTCGCGAGACCCATATAGGGGAGATCATAGACCAGAGGCTAGGGCAGGACGGAATAACAAGACATGATGTAGCAAAAGTGATCCGAGAGGGTATCCATGAAGCTGCTTTTATTCCCGAATTGCTTTCTAGTTCCTGGGATGTCGACAAGATGGACTATCTGCTTCGGGATTCGCATTACTGTGGTGTGGAGTATGGGAAATTTGATTTGGCACGGGTGATCGGTTCACTTCTTGTGCGACGGGATGAGGATACTGGGAATTTGGTTTTGGCTATCGAGCAGGGCGGCTATCATGCGCTAGAAGCGTTCATCCTGGCTAGGTATTTCATGTTTACACAAGTGTATTTTCATGATACTCGGCGAGCGTATGATTTGGTGCTGGCTGATTTCATTAAGGAGCTGTTACGAGAGGAGTACGGGGAAGGGTTGTACCCGTCGCCCGACCAGCTTAATGAGTACATGAAGTGGGACGATCATTACGTGCTACAGCGGGCGGCTGAAAAAGTTCGGGAGGGAGCAAAGGGATTGGCCTGGATGATCTTAAATAGGCAGCACCCGAGAGTGGTTTATGAAACGCTCCCCCATCCCGATCCTGCTGTGGCTAAGAAGGCATTTAGGATATTGCCGTCGGAAGTTAGGGCGCAATTTCCCGACGTCAAATTTTGGCCTGACGTGGCTACTGACCATCCTGAGAAGTTCAAGCAGGAAGACATCTATATCAAGAGGGAAGGGGAGCCATCGAAATGGGAATCTTTTGGCTATCATTCCTATGCCTTGAAGGGACTGCAAGCGATAGATCAGGTGAGACTATATGCCGATGTCGGTGACGACGAAGAGTTGCGCGACAGAATCAGGGAATCTTGTCGCCAGTTGATGGCTTGATCGGAAAGGAGGACGGTCATGACTAACTCTCTACCGGAAAGCCTGAAGCGGGAGTTTCGATGGGCCATGCTCTATAAGCTAATTGAACTCCTTGGGGATGCGGGGAAGATCAAGGTTCAGAAGCTCGCTTATTTTCTCCAGGAATCGTTTCACGTACCAATGGGCTATGCATTTTTCATGCACTATTACGGTCCATTCTCGGAAGAGGTGGAGAACGATTTGGCGAAGCTGCGTGCTATGGGCTATATCACCAGTTGGTTGGATCCAGAGGGCTATGGATTTCACTTGAAGGTAGCGTCTGGGGGCGAGCGAAGGTGGAAAGAACTCTTGGGTGAATACCAAGGCGCAGTGGAGAAAATAGTGACTCTCTACGGTGATCTTGACGCTACTGGACTAGAGCTCAGGGCTACCATTCTATGTGTATGGCGTTCGTCTACTGAGGATGTGCAGCGCCTCCGACAAGAAGTTCGAGCCTGGAAGCCGAAGTTCTCTTTTGCAGAGATTCAGAGCGCCTTTGAAGAATTGCAGAACGCTCGCCTGTTGAATTAGGTTCCCACTACTTCCGTCGCTGAGGTTAATCGTGTGGCGGCTGGCTTAGCCCCTGGTGGCGGCGGG
>JBHHZW010000594.1:0-1812 GCA_046758305.1 Bacteroidota bacterium
GGGGGCGCGCCCTACCACGGGTCAGTTCCTTTCGGTGACCAGTCGCCACAAACGACTTTGGGCGTCAGCCTCTCTTTTTTCAGAAGTTCACAAAATGGATTGACGTGCTCGGCACCGCAGACGAATAGAACCGGCCAGATATTCAAATGACGAAGCTTGTCCAGCCAAATTTTCTCACGCTTCGCGTGCTCATTGCGGATTGCTTTGCGTCGTTCCTCCTTCGTCAGGCAATTGAGAGGGTCAACTTCCGATTCCTGGCGAATTCCTTTTTCTTTGCGGACCATCCTATCGGGGTCACAAAACTCGTGGCGCAACGACAGTGAGCGAGCGACTTGTTGGCAGGTAGACTCGCTGCACCCCTTTTCTTGAAGAGCCTCCTTGCTACACTCTTCAGCTAGGACAGCAACGGAAAGCCGTTTGCACGTCGCGTCAATGAACTGCCTAAAAGCATCGACATCGTGTGAACAAGCTTGTCCATCCGGGATTTGAAATTTATGACTCGTACCGACAATGTAGACTAATTCAACCCGTTGCGTGGAAGGCAAGCTAGTCGTTCGTTCTGGACTCATCAACTTCCCGTTTCTATCCAATGGTGAACTTTCTGTCGTAACTCTGGACTGAGAAGGTCAAGATGTTTGTATACCACGACTTCATAATCCGCTGGATATGGAGCGTCCTGATATTGACGCCCGAATTCTGCAAGAATTTTCTCTCCATGAATAGGAAAAGGAGATTTGCCACTCCTGGCGTAGTAGATTGTATTTCGTACACGTAAAGTTTGGACAATTAATTTCCTAAATCTGTCATCCAACCTTAACCACCTGTGGGCCATTTCTTCTACAATATTCAAATCGAGAATCTGTTTGTGTCGTTCCTCGGGTGCTCTTCCGAATAAATAGTTAGCCATTGCAGCTGCCCACATAGGCTGCATCTGGCGCTCATCTTCTGTATCTACTCCTTCAAGTTCCATATTTTCTGTCAGCCATGCAAATACAATCATCTGAGCAATGTTCGCCCTTCCCTCCATCTCCGCTAGCAACCTTTTCTTCCCCCATCCGAACATAATCCAATTTCCCGTCTATGAAAGCGCGCCGCCGGTTAACCCTTGATGGGTCAACTCTATCGCAAAAGGCCCTGGGGCGGAACCAAGAAATGGCCATCGTCCCGGGCCGTGAACCCAGCGGATGCTTAAGGGTCGGCTCCATGAGTGCCTTGGAAGGCCATGCAAATCCGGATTTTCACAATATGCTCGCATGATTTGAGCCGACATCTCCCATCTGCCCCTCGAATGCCGCCAGCCTACCACAAAACCGGGGCTCGGACCTCCAAAGTCCCACCCCGCCGGGGACGACCGCTCCGCCTCCGTTCTGGTCCTCGAGCCCTCCCCGCCCGTCCACCGGCTGTACGAGAGGGAGGCTGGTTGTTCACATCAGATCTCGATACCTTCTCTCACAGCTTCTCTCACGATCGTGACTTCGCTTGTCAGCTTCTCGAATTCCTCCGGGGTGTAGCACAAAAAATCCACCGGATAGTTCAAGTGCCAATAGCCATACATTGTCGCCCCTCTCTTGAAAAAGTTCATCCTTCGAAATGAAGGGCTCACGATGATAAGGTCTATGTCGCTATCTCGATTGGGGTTTCCTTCTGCATAGGATCCGAAAAGCAGCATCCTGCTTATGGGAATTTCTTTCGCCACATCCTCTTTGTACCGTTTCAATAGCTTTACAATTGCTTTCTTGCCCATTTCAATATCTCCCCGGCTACCTCAATGAACTTAGAGGAAATCTTTTTGAAATTCCTTACCCTGACAAC
>JBHHZW010000595.1:0-1808 GCA_046758305.1 Bacteroidota bacterium
AACGTCACGAATGAGCCGCGCGCCTTCGAGCATGGACGGCGCGTCGGCTCCATTCGGTGGTTATGCGCTGTATTCGGGCCATGCGTGTAGACGCTCAGGATTCTGGCCCGCCAAACGCTGGCGGCACCTCACGAGCTCTTTGCAAACCATCGAAGCACAGTAGCTGCCCACAGAAACCGTCGAAGTAGATGGTCTCACCGAGTCTCTGTCAGGAAGCTTCTCAGTCTCTGATTGATGAAATATGTCCAGCCTCCAATACAGCTCTCCCTCGTGAACTCCGGAATACCCTCCGGAAAACTCTCCACAATCCGAGCTGTCACCCTCAGTCTCGTCGAACCGTCCTGCTCAAATAGTTCGAACGTAACAAAGGAATCGCCAGGATAACCATCGAATGACCAGTTATACTCAAGCGTCTTCAAGGGCACAACCTTGGCCACTTTCCAGCGGTGCGGGAAGATCCGACCCTCATTCCGTGTCTCGAATTGAGTCTCGAAACCCACTTCAGCCTTGAAGGCGGGAATATTCTCAAAATACCATCGGCGCATTTGGTCAACTTCAGTGATAGCACTCCACACGGTGTCAATCGATGCGTCAAACGATTGCTCTACGACAATCGGAGGATCGCCCTTTTTCATAGCACTAGATGATGTTTGCATCTGTCTTCCCTCCGTTCACAAAGAGTTGGCAAGGTCGGATTATTTCCCGACCAACCTGACGTTCCGCAACGGCAGTTGTTCCTCGCATAACAGTCGGCTTAAGTGGCGAGGCCAGCCCCGTCAGAATCGGCACAACACCGCCGGAATGCGGGATAGCCGCCATAAGTGACAAAGCTGATAGAAGCGAAGGGCTCGTCCACTTCAAGCCGTAGTTATGCCGTGACCCGGGACGGACTCACTCGGACTCTGTCTTGACGGCACGCTCACGGGCAATTTCCGCGATCGCGCGAAGGGCTTTGTTTACCGACTCTGAGTCCGGAAACACCTCTGCAACGTCAGGATCCAGCACAACGATATTGGAGCCCTTGGTGTACCGATCAGCGTACTTTCCACGGACACCCTTGCTGAAGTCGTATTCGTCTTGCATTTCAAATTCGTCAGTCGGCCGATCGTTGCTCATAGTCTCGAATCTCTTTCCGCGTGGCGAGGCGCGCGCTGATGATACGTATATTATCGCCTCGTTCGGTGTGTGCTACAACGACGGTCCGCTCGGCTATCGTGAGGCCAATCAAAAGGTACCGAATCTCGCCTTCCGAGTGTGTGGGGTCAGCGATCGTGATCGATAGCGTATCTCCGAAGGCCGTGGCTGCCTCCTCGAAAGATACGCCGTGCTTCTCAAGATTCGACTCCGCCTTCTCCCTGTCCCACTCGAAAACAAGTGACATCGTCAGCTACGTGGCTCGTGTCATGCTCGATACATCAAACCACCTCTATTATCAACGATGAAGCTCTGCATTCGCTCGGCGTCAAGAAGGTTCGGCAGGTCGGCGATTGCCGCTTGGGCCTCAGGTGTTCCCATTCCTTGCTCAAACGCCTCCCTTTTGTCGAACACTTCCGCGAATCCATCGTACGGGGAGTTCCCCCGTCTGGCAAAGCGATTGTGTGGTTCTGAACGTACTTCCTTATCCCAGGGATTTTCGACCCCAGCGAGCCCTGGGTCTCCCGCCAGTGACGACGGAAGTCCTCGGGGTCCATGTCGGCTTTCTTGTGGACGAGAAATACAACCTTAAACATTCTTAACTCCCCCTCGTGTCGGAATAACAGGCGGTTCAGCGGCGAACGGCGCTCGGCCCGGCATCGAGCCCACTGTCA
>JBHHZW010000596.1:0-1806 GCA_046758305.1 Bacteroidota bacterium
GTAATAGCATGTCTCTTAGGGTTGTAGCCGCATCGTTTGTCGCCGCCTGGCTCGCACTCTTTACGATTGAATTCCTTGAGGAAATCCACTTTTTCGAGTTTCCCGATCATGAGGTAGCCGAAGCCGCTGATGTTGCAGTAGCTAGCTTTGGACAAGCGCTCCAAAAATCCACGGACACACAATCAACCAGGTCACATATCCCGTTCAATGCACCGCTAGTTTTTTTCACTTCCTCGATACGTAGCACTTGGTTACACCGTGCAAAAATAGAAACAGAGTTCATAAAGGAGAGGATCCCTCTATACAAACTTCACCGGGCTTTTCTCATCTGATTTCTCTCGCTCTCTGCTTATCTATCCCTTGACAGCAACGTTTAAAGCAGTGGGATGCAAACTACCAACTGCTGTTCTGGGGAATTCGGGTGAACCCCTAAGAGGAGTTTATTACGATGTATACCCAATGGAGGGTTTTTTCGCCATGACCACAGACGAGCTTTATGCCAAAAAACAATGCATCTTGAAAGATTTTGATTTTGGAAAGGAAACAGCCGCTGTCTTTGATGACATGCTGTTGCGCTCGGTGCCGTGTTACACCGAGGTCCAGAGAATGATCAGCGAGATCACGACAGATTTCGCAGTTAAGGGAACCAGTGTCTATGACCTTGGCTGCTCTACTTGCAATACGTTTCTCATCTTGGACCCGGTAATTTCGAAGGAGGTACGGTTCGTTGGGGTCGATTCTTCACCGGAGATGCTGCAGCGAGGTCGAGAAAAGCTTACGCAATACGGAATTACAAGAGATTATGACTTACTTTGCGCGGACCTGAATAAAGGCGTCCACGTAAACAATGCCTCCACGGTCATCATGAACCTAACCCTCATGTTTGTTCGGCCCGTTCACCGTTCCCAACTCATTGAAAGCATCACCAGCGGCATTAACAAAGGCGGCTGCCTAGTAGTAGTCGAGAAGGTGCTCAGCGGGGATCCAAAGCTCAATCGCTTATTTATCAAGTGCTACTATGAGTTAAAGCAACGCAATGGGTATAGCGATCTCGAAATCGCACAGAAACGCGAAGCCTTGGAGAACGTCCTTATCCCCTATCGGGTTGAAGACAATATAGAGCTAATGCTGCGCAGCGGATTTAGCAAGTGCGAGGTGTTCTTCAGGTGGTATAACTTCTGTGGACTCATCGCAGTCAAATGATAACACCCCAGGACCCGGAGGCGCTCTAGCGACCGTGCGCTACTGGAACATTATCCTTGGCACCTTTTTTTTCCGTTATCGAAATCTTCTGTTTCCCGGGGTCATTCTGTTCGCGGCGATCGTTACGCGACCCAGGATCATGCTGGGCAGCCCATCCCTGGACCGTATCCTGATAGTGTCCGGCACCGCCGTAGCTCTGGGCGGAGAGGTGGTCCGGCTATTTACGATAGGCTTAGACTACATTCATCGAGGAGGGAAGGACAGCCAGGTTTATGCCCGTCGCTTAGTTCAAGGAGGGGTGTACGCGATCACGCGCAATCCCATGTATGTTGGCAACGTGTTGATCGCAATTGGCATGACCATGGCTACCAGCTCCCCTCTCGCCTATGTCCTTATTATTCCTTTATTTCTTTTTGTCTATCATACGATTGTTCTGGCTGAAGAGAAGTATCTTAGGAACAAATTCGGTAGCGAATATGACAACTACTGTGACAAGGTCAATCGCTTCGTGCCCCCCATGAGTGGAATCCTCAGTTTGTTTTCAGGACTACGGTACGACTGGAAGCGTGCGCTCAGAAAGGATCTGGGCACGATCACCGGCCT
>JBHHZW010000597.1:0-1806 GCA_046758305.1 Bacteroidota bacterium
CGGAGCGATGTTGAAGTACACCCGCTGGATAACGGCCATGACCGCCATAATCACGATCGCGACGATTATTAACGTCGTCGCGATCGTTGAGTCCGGGTGATGAAGGTGTTCGGCGTTGGATGATGTCGTACACGAAGACGATTCTTTGCTTAGCGGCGTCGCGCAGGCACCGAGGATATTGCTTTGCGGGCAAGGATATCGAAACGGGCGAATGGATCAGGCCTGTCAGCGCGCGGACCAACGAAGAGATTTCGGTCGTGGAATGCACTACCCCTAGCGGGACCCGGGCCAAGTTGCTCGATGTTCTTGAGATTCCCTTGATTCGGGCAGTGCCTCGCGGTTATCAGACAGAGAACTACCTCATCGATCCGACGAAGCAGTGGAAGAAACGAGGAGAGGCGAGCTGGCAACAAGTGGAAGAGGCGCTCGACGATCACAGTGGCCCTCTATGGCTGAATGAAAGTGCATCTTGGGGCTTTTCAAGGAATCGAGTGAGTGAATCGTCAGTCGATGAGCTTCATCACTCCCTCGTCTTGATACGCCCAGAACGATTGAGAATAAGTGTCGGTCGAAAGGGAGGGGGATACGAAGGTGCCGATAAGCGCCTTGTGAAAGCGTATATTTCGCATGCTGGTGTCTCTTACACGCTGGCGGTAACCGATCCCGCCATCGAGGACCGTTTTCGGGCGGGACGAGACCGCATCGAGGAGATGACGGGGGCGATTCTCTGCGTTAGCCTTGGTGAGATCTATCACGGTTACGCGTACAAGCTGGTCGCCGCAGTCATAGAACCGCCGAGCGGACGTTGAGCGTGCCCCATACGAGCATCTACACGATTGGACATTCGACCCATGCGGTTGATTGGTTCATTGAACTGTTGCTCAGGCACGCGATCACGGCCGTGGGCGACGTCCGATCCGCGCCCTACAGCCAAATGAACCCACAGTTCAATCGCGAACTGCTGAGACACACGCTCAAGGAGGCGGGAATTTCGTACGTATTTCTCGGGGAGGAGTTGGGCGCGCGTAGCAAGGACCCTTCCTGTTATCGGCACGCTAAGGTCGATTATGAATTGCTTGCTCGCACTGAGCTGTTTCGTTCGGGACTGGAGCGCGTGCGGGAAGAAGCCCGCACTCAGCGGCTCGCCCTCATGTGCGCAGAGAAGGACCCGCTAGACTGTCACCGCACTATACTGGTTGCGCGTAATTTGGTTGAGCAGGGCCTGCCGGTAAGCCACATCCTTTCGGACGGAAACGTGGAGAGCCACGATCAGTCCATGTCGCGTTTGATGCGGATGCTTCGCATCGGGGAAGACGACCTGTTCCGGTCGCGCGAAGACGCAATCCGAGACGCATACCGGAAGCGAGGCGAAGCCATCGCGTACACGGAGCAAATCGATCAGACGCAACGGAGCGCGAAAGCGCATTAATGGCAGGACTATTAGATGCGAATCTTCACCATAGGCTTTACCAAGACTACGGCTGAAAATTTCTTCTCGCGCTTGAAAAGTTCGGGAGCGAGAAAAATCATCGATGTTCGCCTGAACAACGTGTCGCAGCTCGCCGGCTTCGCGAAGCGCGATGATCTGAAATATTTTGCGAAGGCGATCTGTGGAATTGATTATCAACACCTCCCCTCGCTCGCGCCCACTCAGGACATCCTTGATGGATTTAAAAAGCGGCGTGGATCGTGGTCGGACTACGAAACGAAGTTCCTAGATCTCATGGCGAGGCGGCGAATCGAGGAGATTGATCGCGAACAGCTTGACGGTGCATGCTTACTTTGCAGCGAGGACAAGCCGCATCA
>JBHHZW010000598.1:0-1795 GCA_046758305.1 Bacteroidota bacterium
CCAGCACTCTACACCTCTTCATCCCCATCAGCCAACTTTGTTACCAGTGCCCAAAATTCATTAACATGGCCTGGCATTCCCCAAAGATCTCCGTGTCGAGCTGTGGGAGTGAGCGATGCTCGCTTTTATTCCGCAGTGCTATAAAAAATTCCAAATTTTTTCGGACCGCGTGGTTGTCATTTTGGTAGTATTGACGCAGACATTCAGCAACCTCCCACCGCTTAAAGTCCCCGTCAATCCTTTGGTAGCGTCGGGATCCCGGCTTTCTGTAATAGGGCTTCGTGTTTCGCCGAAGAAAAATCGCTTGGAAAAGCGATGTCCAAGCAATTATCATCAAGACAACATATGCACCAGAGCGGAATGCGGCAGTCGGACGGTTATAAGTTTCTACAGCAAGAATTGCTGAGTCGCGAGCCTTTTGGAGTAATGCCTTGACCTCATAGGGCAACCCCTTCATTCGTGCACGTCCCTTCTAGATTTCTGAGAATTCGGTGATCCTAATTTTGTCTCATAAGATAAGCCACGTACCGTCTTCCAAAATCTGTGACCGCAATTCTCTCCCCTTCGGGCTGAGCGCATCCAGACATCACGAGAGCGCTCCACGTTTCGTCTAAGTTGTTTACTGGAACACCTATCGTACTCGCATAAGCATTGAACTGTGCACGGCCGGCCGGCTGGTTCTGACTTAGCCAAATTAGTAGAAGTTTTGTCCGAATGACAAAGAATCCGTCCAAAACGACAAACCTGACTGTTTCTTGCACCTGCTGCGCGATTACTCTGCGGATCTCCTCTGTAGGTGGATTTTGTGGTTCCAACTCTACCAGGCCAATTTTTCGGACTCGGTAGGTAGTGAGAAGTTCCGCGAAGTAATTACGAAAAATATACGGCGCGGGGACAAGAAGTAAAATGAGGCTTGCATAGGAAAGCTCGAAAATCTTCAACAAATTGAGAATAGCTACCATTAGGAGGATAATAGCGTACACCGCCGGATAATATCGGTGACAGAAGATGCAGGCCTTGCCCCACGCGAACCGTAGCCACCAGAGAGGTATGGCGAGGTTAGTTCGCCAAACTTTGCAATTTCCCTGTGTTCCAATGTCTGTTTGCCATGTTCCTTCTGCCGCTGCGAAATCCTCGGTGAAGTTAAGAATTAATTGACCGTCGAGTGGAGCAGTCAAAACCACGCCACAGAAAGTAACCAACCTCAACTCGGCGCGAGTGCTAACTAGCCTCCCTTCGAGTGACAATATTGCTCGGCCAAACGTCTGGTCTTGGAATATTGCTTTGGAAGACAGCGTGTTAGTTTGTTTGACGTGGACGAGAAGAGAGCCACGATTAGTTCCCGAGAGATAACCCTTCCAGAATCCTTCGATCCGATTAGGAGTCTCGCCTGTTGTCATTTCGCTTGGTCCCCATATGACGATGGATGTTCCTTCACCTGCATCGGCTGGGTCAAAGCATCCACAGACAAGTAATAATGATCCACTTTTTTCACTTCGTGCCACGGAAAGCGGGCTGGGTCCTTGATCGGATCTTGAAGCTGGGGGTCTGATTTGCAGTTCGTTACAATATAGAGCCGGTAACAGTCTCGCCAATCTTCGGCTACGCGGCCGATTCTTGAGGTCACAATTTGTGACCTCAGGGAAGCCTCTTCCCCAAGTTGCAGGACGATTATTACCACTTTTATTACCGCATTAACGTGGTAGGCGTTCATTTCAGCCCAGAGGACTACCCTCATTTTTTCCCTCATTTAAAAGGTATTACCTTTATTCTTCAAAGCGCCCCGAACACCTGT
>JBHHZW010000599.1:0-1793 GCA_046758305.1 Bacteroidota bacterium
ACGTCATTCCTCTTCCGGAAGAGTTCGTAACCGACTGAGAGCAGGATGAAATAGTATGAAAAGTAGGCGATCTGCAAGATTTCTGTTAGAAGCGGATGAGTAAATCGCATCAACCATTCTGTCGGATTGACTCGAAACAGTGCGTAGTCGAGCTGAATCAAAAGATCGTCGTAGTCTCTTCCGTGGATCGGATACCCCATGAAGTACACCTCTTTGAATCCGAAAAAGATAATAGGGATGATATACCAATCGTGGATGAGGCGCAACAGCTTACTGTTCCGTGTTCCCGCTTGATAGGCGATAAAGATAATTCCAACGGTGAATCCCGTGTTCACGAGTACGAGTATCCACCACAACGAAATCTTCGAGGAAAAGACAACGTTGACGATCGAAAGAGTCGTCGCGAAGACAATGGTGATGACATCCGCAGTCCGTAGGTAGGAACAGAAACGTTTTAGATCCATCGATCCACCAATTCGCGACTGCCTGAGATTCACTGAAGGTAGAAAAGTGTGATGCAAGCGAAATAGATCAGAAGCCCCAGAGCGTCGTTCGATGTTGTGATGAATGGGCCGGTAGCAATGGCGGGGTCGATTCTCAGCTTCATGAGGCCCAACGGAACCGTCGCTCCAACAACGGTCGCGCTCGCCACCACGACGAGGAGTGATATCCCAACGGTCAGGCCAAATCGAGTATCGCTAATCCAGAACGCCGAGATGACAAAAATTAGCACGCTGAGCACCAGGCCGTTCGTCAGAGCTACCCCCATTTCTTTCAGCACCCGCTTGCGCGTTTTCCCAAGCCAGATTTCGCCGGTGGCAAGCCCGCGGACCACAAGAGCCGACGACTGTATGCCGGCATTACCACCCATTGCCATGATGATTGGAATGAAAAACGCAGCAGCAATGATCTTCTCAATCGATTCCTGAAAGTTTCTCAACACGAAGACAGAGACCAGCTCTCCTATGAACGCCAGGAGCAGCCATGGGAGGCGTATGCGCGAGACCTGGAGTATCGTCGATCCGGCAGTTTCTGCACCTGCCAGACCCGCCATCTTCTGGATATCCTCCGTATTCTCTTCGACGATCACATCAACGACGTCATCAACGGTTATCCGACCGATGACACGATTCACACTATCGACAACTGGGAGCGAAAGGATATCATATTTCTTGAAGATTTCAGCCACAGTCTCCTGGTCAAGGTCGGCTTTCACGCTGATGACCTCAGCATCCATCACTTTGTAAATCTTGCGATTCGGACTGTGAATGACCAGGTTTTGGAGAGACAGATAGCCACAGAGAGTACCGTCGTCCTCTACGACATAGACATTGAACACCTCGCCTCCGCGTTTCGCCATCTTTCGTACTTCCTGCAGTGCCTTCTTGATCGTTGCGTTACGATTCACAGCGATGAATTCCCGCGCCATGATCCCGCCGGCGGTATCATCAGGATAGCGCAGGAGCTCCTGCACCTCTGCAGAATCTTCTTTCGGAATAGCCGCCAACACTTTCCGCGCCATATCCTTCGGCAGCTCAGCCACAAGGTCAGTTGCATCATCGGAGTCGAGTTGACTGACTATGTTCGTCAGCTGCTGGGAACTCAAGAGCTCCAAGAGTGATTGTCGGACCTCGGGATGCAGCTCCAGTAGCACCTACTGCCTGTCTGCGCGTCGAGAATCTCGAAAAGCATCGGACGTTCGTCGGGTGCAAGACGCTCAAGGAGGTCAGCAATGTCAGCAGGATGGAGGTCGGCCAAAATGTTGAGCAGGACAGTCCGAGCGTCTTCACGGA
>JBHHZW010000600.1:0-1785 GCA_046758305.1 Bacteroidota bacterium
GGTGCGGTGTTCGGGTCTTGGATGAACGAGCGCGCCATCGCCTACCGAAAACTGTACGACATTTCGGACACGTGGGGTACAGCGGTCAACATTCAGGCGATGGTGTTCGGCAACATGGGAGATGACTCGGGGACGGGAGTTGCTTTCACGCGCGATCCCGCGACGGGGGAGAACAAGTTCTACGGCGAGTTCTTAATGAACGCTCAGGGCGAAGATGTCGTCGCGGGCACCCGCACTCCACTGCCGATCGAAAAGCTGCGCGAGATTATGCCTGCGGTGTACGGTCAGCTGCTCGATGTACGAAAGAACCTGGATCGCCATTATCGAGACATGCAGGACCTCGAGTTTACGATCCAGAATGGCCGGCTGTATGTGCTTCAAACGCGGGTGGGAAAGCGGACGGGATTTGCGGCCCTCCGCATTGCAGTCGATATGGTCGATGAGGGTTTGATCACCGCACGGGAGGCGCTGCAGCGTATCGAGCCCGAGCAGCTCGATCAGCTGCTAAGACCGGTGTTTGACATTCAGGAAAAGCACCATGCGATGGAAGAGGGGCGTCTGATCGCGAAAGGATTGAATGCTGGTCCGGGTGCCGCGACCGGAAAAGTTGTTTTCAATGCACCGGATGCCGAAGAATGGCGGAAGCGCGGTGAACGGGTGATCCTCGTCCGGATCGAGACATCTCCCGACGACATTAAGGGAATGAGTGCATCAGAGGGGATTCTTACGGCACGCGGAGGCATGACCTCGCATGCAGCACTCGTCGCTCGACAGATGGGCAAGGTGTGTGTCGTGGGCTGTACGGGGTTAGACATCGATTACGTCGGTCGGCGAATGATGGTGAATGGTCAGACCATCCAAGGAGGCGATTTCATCTCCCTGGATGGTACAACAGGCGAAGTGCTGCTTGGCGAAATCAAAACAAAGTCGTCGGAAATCCTTCAGGTGCTCATCGATCAGTCGATGAAGCCGAACAAGTCAGCCACATTTCAACAGTTTGCCAAGTTGATGTCCTCGGCAGACCGGTACCGACGGCTAGGGGTCCGAACAAACGCTGACCAGCCTGACCAGGCAAGGGTGGCGATTGCGTTCGGTGCTGAGGGAATCGGCCTGTGCCGGACTGAACACATGTTTTTTGGGGAAGACCGGATTGGCTCGGTACGAGAGATGATTCTTGCCACTGATGCAGAAAGTCGTCGCAGGGCACTTGCAAAATTGCTCCCCATGCAGAAAGAAGATTTTGAGGGGATATTTCGAGTTATGGAGGGTCGGCCGGTGACTATTCGAACTCTTGATCCTCCTCTCCATGAGTTCTTGCCGCGCGCGGAGGATGAGTTAAATGAGTTGGCTCAGAAGATGGGGCTGTCGACGGAGAAAATTCGCCAGCGGATCGAGAGCTTGCATGAGTTCAACCCGATGCTTGGGCATCGAGGCTGTCGCCTTGGGATCGTCTATCCGGAGATCACCGAAATGCAAACACGTGCAATTTTTGAGGCAGCCTGCGACGTCATGCAGGAAGGAATCGACGTCTTTCCTGAGGTAATGATTCCACTGGTGGGTCATATCAACGAGCTCAAGCAGCAAGAAAAAATTGTCCGGGGAGTTGCTGAGAGAGTTTTTCAAGAGAGAGGAGTGACCGTCCAGTACGTAGTTGGCACGATGATTGAGCTTCCGCGCGCGGCTCTGACGGCTGACGAGATTGCAACGGTCGCTGAATTCTTCTCCTTCGGGACGAATGATCTTACCCAGACGACCTATGGCCTCTCACGGGATGATGCGGCGATG
>JBHHZW010000601.1:0-1784 GCA_046758305.1 Bacteroidota bacterium
ATACACCGAGCTCTCCCCGTAGCATCGAGAGTCTCCCGCTCCTTAGTCATGTCTTCAATGAGCGGGATCCCTTGCGGCGGGACCTGGTCGATGGCTAATGAACTCTTGCCCGTGGAGCCCTGACCGTGTCGAGGCTCGACGGGCACAGGAGGTGGTCTCGAGATGGGGTCCTACGGACTTCGAACTTCTGACCTTGTCTCTTTAAGTTCTCTCTCGAGATCTAGAATTCTTTCCTCCAATGCGCGAAGACTCTCAAGAACCCCGGGAAGTTGCCGCAGCGCCCCTTCCATCCGAAGCGCCTTCATAAGTTCTTTGGCGGGATACCCAAAGTAGGTTCCGCCCGGCTTCGTGATCGATTTTGAAATTCCCGACTGTGCACCAATCGTCACTCGGTCGGCGATCTCGATGTGCCCCACGAACCCCACCTGACCACCGATCACGCAGTTGTTCCCGATCTTGGTACTTCCTGATATCCCCGTCTGGGCTGCAATAACCGTGTTCTCCCCGATCATGACGTTGTGCGCGACCTGGATCAGATTGTCCAGCTTCGCCCCACGTTTGATGCGGGTCTCGCCGAGCGTCGCACGGTCGATGGAAGAGTTTGCCCCGATTTCCACATCATCCTCGATGACGACTATTCCGAGTTGCGGAATCTTTTCATACGTTCCGTCCCTTCTCGGAGCGAAACCGAACCCGTCGCTCCCGATGACCGTCCCCGAGTGGACAATCACGCAGTCTCCCACCTTACATCGCTCGCGCACCGTGACGTTAGCATACAACAGAGCTTCGTCCCCGACCACCACGTCGTCACCGATCACCGTCCCCGGATGAATGCGCGTGTTCGCACCGATCTTGCACCGCTCCCCGATGACCACGCGCGCACCGATCGATGGGTTGCTGCCAATGGAGGCGGTTTTAGCGATGACAGCCGTGGGGTGAATACCCTTTGGGAGTTCTTCCGCCGGTGGGGTGAGCGTCTGGAGAATACGGAAAAAACTGAGATATGGATCCTGAACGCGAAGATAAGTCAGTGGCCGCGTGCGCCGAACATTTCCGACGTCAAACGTCTCGGAGACAAGTATGACCGATGCCGCAGTCGTCTCGACAAACTTCCTGTACTTTGGATTGGCCAGGAAAGTAAGTTCGCCGTCCCGAGCTTCTTCAATCTTGGCAGTTTTGAAGACCTCGACATCACCATCTCCAACGACCTCCGCATCGAGCATCCGGGCTATGTCCTGAGCTTTCATCTGTTCCTCATTTCCGTTCTTGCAGTCGGCTCAGGACTTCCTGGGTCAGGTCGTACTCTTCGTTCGCGTACAGGAGCAGGATGTCGCCGCTCTTATCGAACACGTAGTCGTAATCCTCCTCAAGCGCGACGTCCTGAATCGCTGTGAAAACCTTGTCATGGACCGGCTTCATCAATTCGTCCTGCTTCTTGAACATTTCACCGTTCTGGCCAAATTTTTCATTCCGGTAATTGGCGATCTTTTTCTCCAACTCCATCAGGCCCCCTTCCGTCTCTGCCCGCGTCCGGTCGGTCATGATCAGCTTTTTCTTGTCGTAGTCCTCGTACTTCCGCTGCCATTCCGACTGCATCTTCTGCAGTTCGGCTTGCCATCCGGCCACGAGAGCATCCAGCTGACGCTGTGCATCTTGCGCTTCGGGCAATCGCTGGATGATGGTTTCAGAGTCTACGTATCCGATTTTGACCTGGGCACCGACGAACTCCGGGATCCCGATGGCCATCGGGACCGAAGACCACAAAGACTCAACAAAGAACTTCT
>JBHHZW010000602.1:0-1777 GCA_046758305.1 Bacteroidota bacterium
GCAAGCTCTGGTCACGGGCGAGAGCCTCGGCCAAGTGGCTTCGCAGACTCTCAGCAATCTTCAGGTGATCGACGCTGCGGCGGCGTTACCGATCCTCCGACCCCTTATCGGAATGGATAAACTCGAGATTCTCAAGACGGCTCAAATGATTGGTACATACGAGATATCGAGTCAACCATACGACGACTGCTGTTCCTACTTGCTCCCGCGATCCCCGGAGACGCAAGCAAGCTTGCAGCGAGTTCTGGACGAGGAGAAAAAATTCAATGTTGAGAAGCTTGTCGATCAAACAGTGGCAGCAAGCAAACGTCAGGTATTTTCGTACGAGGCGAGTCCCGCGGGCGTCAGGATTGGGACCGTTGAAGCCTGATTGCAGAGGTCGTGATGCTGAAGGAGGGAGTCCCCGCCCGCCTGACCGTCATCGGTCTTGTAAGGCGGTGGGGAACCCTCACCCGGGGTTGAGCCGGAGCCCGTAAAACGGGCCAGGGCCCGTGGAACGATCTAAACTGGATTTTGAGTCCAGCTTGCCCCGATGGAATCCCGACTTCTGTCGGGATGGAATCGGGGCGCGTCTCGAATCTATTGATTTAGAGTTCTGTGCCCGCCAATCGTCCATTCGAGGTTGCTGCTGAGTTACCGGAGGTTATCGATGGGGGGAAGGAATGCATATCAAGAAAACTTCTAAGGACTGCATGATCAGGCCCGCTTTTGAGGAATCGTTCTCGCTTGGCGGCTTCGGCACGGGTGGGGAATGATTCTTCGTGAACGAGTTGGAAAGGTCGACGATGGCGGGTAGAGAGAACGTGACCGTTGTTATGCCGTTGCAATCTGTGCTCGACGTTGTCCGTCGATCCTATGTATAATTCTTGTCCTTCACGGAGTGAAGGACGTAAACGGCAAAGGGCATAGCCATTCAAGGTTTGGTGCTGAAGGAGGGAGTCGAACCCTCACCCGGGGTTGAGCCGGACTGGATTTTGAGTCCAGCGCGTCTGCCAATTCCGCCACTTCAGCACAATTTCGTGCTTAATATAAATAAATTCAGTTCGAAGGTCAAACAACCGAACGCACTGTGGAGGAACGATGGAGCGATGATACGGAATTGATGACTATCTCCATCTTGTTTCATGAATCGATCTGACGAACGGGTACTCCGCGTGCTTCGAGAAATTTCTTGCTTGCTGTTCATCCTCATATTCCCATGGGTCTCGCTTTCCCAGGTCCAAACTTCCGTTCCACGCTTCTCAACTGAAATTGTCCTGACGGCTTCTGACACCACCCTCCAGCTGCCACATCAGTTCATCGTTCAGGGTAGTGACAGTCTGGTTCTCAACCCACTCTTCACGCTCGAACGCGGCAGGGACTACCGCATCGATTACCGTCGTGGACTGGTGCACATCGATTCGGTCATCATTGGCAAGATGATTGCGCTCCGTTCGGTCACCCCACACCGTCTCTTCGTCTCCTATTTCGCGCTCCCTTTCGAGTTCCAGGAGGAATATGCTCACCGAACGGTCGTCCAGGGCGAAGACACAACGATCCGACAGACGATCAAGGTCACTAAGCCCGCTATGCCTTTGACTCTCGACACCGTATTTGGTCCAAATCTGACGAAGAGTGGAAGCATCGTTCGCGGGTTCAGCGTCGCGTCAAATCAAGACCTTTCGTTAAATTCGGGGTTCCGGATGCAGCTCTCCGGACAGATCGCTCCCGACGTCGAGGTCTCCGCTGCTCTCACCGATGAAAACACCCCGATACAGCCGGAGGGAAACACCCAGAC
>JBHHZW010000603.1:0-1769 GCA_046758305.1 Bacteroidota bacterium
ATTGGCTCGGGCCGGAAGGTTTTCTCCCGAGGAACCACACTTTCCGCAATAGAGCTTTGGCGTTCTCGACAGCCTTCGGAAGAACTAGTATGATAACTTGGTTTTACAAGGAATTGTCTTTGCGAACAGGCCTGAGTGTCTTCGGAGGTATGTCGCCGAGGCGGCTCCAATCAAAAGGAATCTCACAAAGCGGTACAGGGTGCTTTACAGAGAGCGCAATTCGTTCGGCTCAAGATTCCCTTCGGTGAAAATTGACCGCTGCTTGCTGAAGGTTTACAAGAGAGAATTGATCGATCCATGGATACCCCCTCCGGAGTTAAGGCTTCGGTTCACATCGCCCGCCCAGCAGTCCTAGACTCTGGCCGTGAACTCATTCGTGTCAAGGATCCGGTAACTCTAGTGATCTTCGGCGCCTCGGGGGACCTCAGCAAACGCAAGTTGATTCCCGCCCTCTACCAGCTTCAGAAATCGGGATACCTGCCTGACCGATACGCCATCCTGGGATTCTCGCGAACCGAAATGACGGATGAGTCTTACAGGGAAAACACGTTACGTGAACTTCAGAACCAGGTCGATGGCG
The DNA here is from genome assembly GCA_046758305.1 of Bacteroidota bacterium. GTDB lineage: Bacteria > Bacteroidota > Ignavibacteria > UBA10030 > JAZGDE01 > JAZGDE01. The sequence continues at coordinate 581 of JBHHZW010000603.1, forward strand.
GCGCCGACGCTGTCCAGGCCGACAGTCCTCTCATCACAGCGCTGTACTACCAGCCGGGTAACAACAATGACTTGGAATCGTTCAAGAAACTCAAAGAGAAACTAGAAAAGCTAGACAAGAAACATAACCTTCCCGGAAACCGGCTGTTTTACCTCTCTGTAGCACCGAAGTTTTTTACTATGATCATCCAGAACCTCTGTGCGGCTGGTTTGATATGCGGCAGACAGGACAGTGCCTGGTCGCGGGTCATCATCGAAAAGCCCTTCGGTCATGATCTGGAAAGTGGACGAAAACTCAATGCAGACGTGACGGCTATCCTGGACGAGGGACAGATCTATCGGATCGACCACTATCTCGGCAAGGAAACCGTGCAGAACATCCTGAGCTTCCGCTTCGGAAATTCCATCTTTGAGCCGCTATTCAATCAAAAGCATGTCGATAACATCCAGATCACCGTGGCGGAGACCCTGGGTATGGAAGGACGCCGTGGCTCCTTTTACGACAGCGCGGGCGCGCTACGGGATATAGTGCAGAACCATATGTTACAACTGCTCTGCCTGATCGCAATGGAGCCCCCTTCATCCCTCGAGCCACAATCCATCCGGGATGAAAAGGTCAAGGTGCTTCGCGCCCTGATCCCGCTCACGCCCAAAGAGGTGGCGGCCTCCACAGTTCGCGGTCAGTACGGGGTAGGCGAAATCGATGGCACGCTAGTCAAGGGCTACCGTCAGGAAGAGGGAGTGAACCCCAGATCGGTGACGGAGACCTATGTGGCGCTGCGCATCAAGATCGACAACTGGCGTTGGGCCGGCATCCCCATATTTTTGCGCACGGGCAAGCGGCTACGAAAACGCGTCTCGGAAATCGCCATAGAGTTCAAGCAACCACCGCTGCACCTCTTCCGGCAGTTTGGAAACAACGAAGCCTTTGCCGCTCCACGGCCCATGGCGAACGTACTGGTCCTGCGGATTCAGCCAGATGAAGGGATCAGCTTATCTTTTGCCTGCAAGCAGCCGGGGATGAGAATCCAGCTTGCCGAAGTAAACATGGACTTCTTCTACGAACAGGCATTTCAGCAGCGTTCTCCCGATGCTTACGAGCGGCTCTTGCTTGACGCACTGCGGGGGGACGCATCTCTGTTCACACGGTCGGACGAAGTTGAATATGGATGGCGCTTCACGACCTCCAT
>JBHHZW010000604.1:0-1758 GCA_046758305.1 Bacteroidota bacterium
GCGCATGGGGCATCTCTCCGATGAGGAACAGCAATATCGTGAACAGATTCTCGCTCACTTAGAGCACATTAAGGCCTCAGGTTTCAAGTCCAAGGACGTTGTCGCGCAACTGGTGCGCGAAGTGTCTTTCACTCACCTGAACCGTCTATGCGCCTACAAGATGATGGAAACTCGTGGCCTTATCCGAGAGGCTGTTGGCCAAGGACTCAAGTCCCAAGGTTTCCTATTCTACTTGGCCGATCATCCGGAGGATGAGAAGCTCTGGTCCAGTGGCAACCAGTACGTGGCTTATCGACACTACCTGGAGTGGCTGGGCAAATCTCTTTCAGAAGAAATCGGTGTGCTCTTTTCCCCTCACGATCCAGCCAACTATCTGTTCCCACCACATCGCGTTCTCGAACAGGTACTCGATCTCATTAACAGTGAAGAGCTAAAGGACGTTTGGGGAGAAGACGAAACCATCGGGTGGATCTATCAGTACTTCACACCCAAAGAGCTACGTGAAAAGGCCCGTAAAGAAAGTCAGGCCCCGCGCAATTCTTATGAGCTAGCCTTTCGCAACCAGTTCTACACTCCCCGCTACGTGGTCCAGTTTCTCACCGATAACACCCTTGGCCGTATCTGGTACGAGATGCGACAAGGTCAAACTGCGCTTACGGAACGCTGCGAATATCTCGTCAGGAGGCCAGACGAAGTCTTTTTGGCAGAAGAGCGAGATGATAATCCGGCGTTCCGTTACCTTATGGGAAAAAGTGATCCTGATGATTTGCCCGATGTTTGGCAACTGGCTCATACGGTTAACGGCTATGTGCGCCGAGGTTCCTTTTCCGACGGTGGCAATGAGTGGGCTGGGAAGGTGATTGAGGCGATACACGATCAGGAGAGTGCTGAGGAATTCAAGACCCAAGAACTTTTAGATCTACTCTTCCTTATCTGTAGGAAGGAGCGATTCGTCGAGGGCACGTTGGATGCGTGTCAGGATGTTATCGATAAATGCACGCGTGAGATCCAGAGGCGAGTCAGATTGCACCACCGCGATGATCTCAGTCAGGAAGAGCTTCTTCGTGCTCCGATCTTCATTTCCTTCCGTCCAAAGAAGGATCCACGAGAGATCAAAGTTCTCGATCCCGCCTGTGGCAGCGGACACTTTCTGCTATATTGCTTCGATCTCTTAGAGACCATTTACGAGGAGGCTTACGAGGACCCTGACTTGGGGCCGGCCTTGAAGAAGGACTATCCCACGCTGGTTGATCTCAAGAAGGCTGTCCCCGGCCTCATATTGAGCCGTAACCTTCACGGCATTGACATCGACCTTCGCTCCATACAGATCGCGGCCTTGGCGCTCTGGCTACGAAGCCAGCGGTCCTACCAGGAGATAGGATTAAAGAAGCCGGTTCGGCCCAAGATCACCAAGTCAAACCTCGTCTGCGCCGAGTCCATGCCTGGTGATAAAGAGCTGTTGGAGGATTTCATAAATGAACTCCAACCCAAAGTTCTTGGCCAACTGGTGCGAGCAGTTTTCGACAAGATGAAGCTTACAGGGGAAGCAGGAACACTTCTCAAAATTGAGGAGGACATCAGTGAGGCGGTAGACGAAGCCAAGACACAGTGGCTGGAAGAACTAATGTATCTCTTCCCGGAGGAAAAGCTCACTGGAGTTCAGCAACAACCGTCGTTCGATGTTTCAGATATTACGGAGGAGCAGTTTTGGAACGAAGCTGAGACTCGTGTAGTAGATGCACTTCAAGACTATGCCAA
>JBHHZW010000605.1:0-1756 GCA_046758305.1 Bacteroidota bacterium
AAGTCTGACCCGCTAAGACGAAGTCGTGCGTTGCTTTTTGCAGAGCAGGAGGCTGGTTCTGACCACTTCGATGCGGACGGATTCGTAAAGATACGCTGCGAATTTTGGTATCAGTACCAGCGCGACGAAGAGGAACACCCAGACTACGAGATTCGTTACCGAAGCTTCGGGATTATGCAACTCTTAGACATGGGACACCCCGAGGATGATTACACCAGAGGAGAAGAGGTTGGGAACGTAACCAATCGTGAACTAAGGGTTAGCGTTGCCAAAAACATAGAAGCAGGCGCTCATCTTCTCCGCAGCTTGCTCACTGGTGACGAATGTGTCTACTCAGAAGATTCAGAACGATATTACGAGTGTAAGCAATGCATCGAAGCGATAGAGACCATAGAAAGAGACTGGACAGAGACCAGATTTCACAAGTGGCGGTCTTCTGCTGTACCGTCTTTTGATTCCATCCCTTGCGGCTGGGCAGAGGCAATCAGGCGCTACAACGGTTCAGGAGCTGATGCGGAGGCTTATCGTGACGAGATTTTGACAAGAATCACGGGAGCTGAAAGGACGCTAAGACGAAGTCGTGCGTTGTAGTTTGCATACGTAGCGTGATTCATTATGGTAGTTGTTATCAAACTAATAGGAATATTCTGCAGCAAAAGTTGATGAATCAAAGGTTACTTGTCCTGTTTTAGTCATTGCAGGAGCCCAAGATAGGATTACCCCTGCTTCTGTTGTCCAGAAGGTCGCAGACAAATATAAAGATGTTTCAACTTACAAGGAATTTTCCGACCACGCTCACTGGGTCATCGGGGAACCAGGTTGGCAAGAGATAGCGGAGTATATTTCTGACTGGTTAAATCAAGTGTTAAGTGAAAGCAGATGAGTTATTCAACCTGTCAAAATAATCCACATCGATATGAAACAAAGTGCAATCAGTTCAAAAACCAGAAAGACTTTCCAACCTATTCTCAAAAAATCCCAAAAGCCGAGGGGAACTCCAGCTATCTCCTCCATTCTACTCGCCACAATCGGTCCTGCCGTTGCTGAGTAAAGGTTTGTTGAACTTCCAGCTAGGACGCCAAAAGACATAGCAAAGAAAGGAAGATTAGGATGCGATGGTACAATTTGTACAAAATTTGCCGCTAGTGGAACCAGCGTAGCCGCAGTAGGTCCAGCCGAGCAGAGAACCGTCATTACTCCGGAAAGTATAACCAACAAATCCATCGCTATTAACGAGTTTCCTTTTGCAACTTTTGGAATAAGATTACCGATATATTTGATTATCCCGGTCGCCTGAACTGCTCCAGCCATGGCAAACAGACAACTCATGATTAGCACGTCTTTTATCTTGGCGCTCCGTATGAACTCGTGTCCATTTGGAACGAACACAAGTGTCGCTACGGCGCCGACTAAAGCGACAAGCGGAAGCGGCAAATCAAATGCGCCAGACAGGACAAAACCGATAATCATTAATGTTGCCGTTATTGCAGATGGAGTCGCAAAACGTTTGTCAATTTTGGTGGAACGGTAGTCAAATGCTATTATCCGTGACGTAAGGTCGCCAGCAAGCATTGCCTCAGCGCGGTCTGATGCATTCATGGCTCGCATCTGTCGCTGATACCTGCGAAAAATACAGCTAATCATAAAGAGGAATACCATTTCTGAAAGGAAATTAACAGGTGTCATTGCCCAAAGGAAATCAATGAATGGGATGCCTTGTGTTATAGCAATGATTTGGTTCGGAGCGTCTCCGATT
>JBHHZW010000606.1:0-1756 GCA_046758305.1 Bacteroidota bacterium
CCTCAATATTCGCGAGATGGTAGTCCTTGGGCCTGAGCCCTTCGCGGTCGGCTTCCTGAATCGCCGTGACAAGGGTTGCCGCTTGCGGTAGGGGATCCTCGTCAGCACTCCAGGCGGGCCAGAAGTCTCGATCGGTGTAAAAACGAAGGAGCGCATTCGGCCCACAGAGGAACTCATTCCTACATGTGAAGCGTTGAGGTCTCGGCGAGATAGTGATCTTATTCTCCAGGATTTCCCTCACCTCGTCGGACAAACTTAAGGCTGAAACGCTCTGACAGGGAACAGGAGAGCTCGCCCACATGAGCGCTGTTGCGATCATGATTCGATGCATAACTCCCCAGCGAAATATTGAAGAATATGCGAATCGCATTTCAATTCGAATATTGAATGTTTTCTTGGGCGGAGGCACTCGGGAGACTAACCTGATCGAAAGAAGGCACCCGAAAGGATGATAATCTTTCCACTCACAAAAGAGGAGTGAAAGCATGTACTTTGCTGGTGTCGAATTTCTCTCAACCTGCCCACTAGAGTAACAGAAATAGGTCTCTCTGTGCAACCTCTTGCCCTCGCTTGACAACCCGTGCTGGATTGATCTACGCTGGATTTACTGGAATTGCAAGGCAGGGTAAGTTCCGAAATCAAGACGACCAAAATGGTGAAGCGAAAACGAGTGAGAGTTCTAAAAAAGGGGAAAGAGTCGGACCTGGGTCAGGTTGCTTTTGCTTTTTGCTGCGATGAACGCTTGACATTGCCGAGAAGATTATATACAGAGTTTGAAATCTGACCGAGCCAGGGTTGTCTGTATGGGGAAGTCTGATATCACCTCGCATCATTTTGATCGTGTCGCCTCCACGTATGCCCATGTTCGCGACACGGACCCGGATGTCATCGAGACCATAATCGCCAACTTACCGCAGAGTGACCGTCCGCTCGATGTCATCGACATGGGCTGCGGGACCGGACGATATACAAGCATCATGGCGAAAAAATTGGAGGATGATTTTCGGCTTTTCTGCTCTGATCATAGCAGCGCTATGCTTTCGGAATGCCGCAAGCGTATGAATCGTGAATTCCCTTCCACGGATATCCACTACTGCCGGGTGAGCGCCAACGACCTTCCCTTCGCTGATGTCTGCTTCGATGCCGTCGTCACCTTCAATGCCGTCCACCATTTCGATCTTGATCGTTTTGTTAAGGGAGCATCGCGAGTTCTGCGCCCTGGCGGCCTTTTGTCCATTTATACCCGCACACCTGCGCAAAATGCGCGCACCATTTGGGGACGACATTTCCCGAGCTTCAGCGAACGGGAAACCCGCCTGTATCGGTGTGAACGCCTCCAAGAGGCGATCGCTGGTGTTTCGGGAGTTGAGCTGCAAAGTGTTCATGAATTCGAGTTCATACGAACTGAGTCACGAGAGTCATTGTTGAATCGGGTGCGCAATTTCCACTATTCGACCTTTGCCCTTTATCCCCCCAACCAACTTATGCGTGCCATGGCCACGTTCTCACGGAGGCTGTCCAAACTCAGCAGCGGTAGTCTGATCGAACACACCGCCGAGAACATCCTAGTACTGGCGCGGCGGGCGTAGGGCACAACGCTACCGACTGATGCGAGTGAATCAGGGTGTGTTGGGAGACAAAAGGGGGAGAGAAAGTAGGGATTGAGTCTCGCAGAATCAGAGCTTTTTGACATTCTTGGCCTGGGGGCCTCGATCTGTCTCTTCAACCTCAAAGCTCACCCTGTCCCCCTCGGTGA
>JBHHZW010000607.1:0-1756 GCA_046758305.1 Bacteroidota bacterium
CGACCACGACAGCGGCGATGACATCAAGCTCATACATTAGACCCGCATTTGGCTGACCCGAATTCATCCGAGACGCCAGCAGAATACCGCTTAGGGCCGACAGCACACCACAAATCACGTAAACGGAAAGCAGTACACGATTCGTATTGACTCCTGCGAGCCGAGCTGCTTCCCTGTTACCGCCGACTGCATACACATGCCTGCCGAACGGCGTGTGCTTGAGGACGACGTACGCAAGAGCATACGTGACCACCATGATAATCGTTGGGATCGGGATTTCCGCGATCCTTCCGCTTCCCAGAACACCGAACTCTTCCGGCAAGCCCCAGATCGGATGCCCGGCGGTGTACATATAAGCCGCACCACGCCAGATCGTCATGAGTGCCAGCGTCACGATGAATGGCGTGATGTTAAATTTTGTCACAAAAAAACCTGAGAACAGTCCGGAGAATGCTCCAATGACGAGTCCGACGACTATTGCAAGCGGAAAGACGAAAGCCAGCGGCATCTCCACGTTGAGCAGACTAGTTGCCACCACACCGGAAAAGGCCAGGAGAGCACCGACGGAAAGGTCAATGCCAGCAGTGAGGATGACGAACGTCATCCCCACGGCAATGATGGCTGTTATCGAGGTCTGGAGCGTAACGTTGAGAATGTTCTCAGCGGTCAAGAAGTATTCAGAAAGCTGAGAAAACACAAGAATTTCAATGAGGAAGGCAACTCCGATGCCATACTCACCAAACGCGCGCTCAATGAACCGTCGTGGAACGTCAATGCGCACCACCCACCTCACCCAACTGTCCCGTTTCCGAGCTGCCTGCTTCGGCACGCCCAGCAATTGTTCCACCTGTCGCAAGCGTCATGATTTTTTCCTGCGTGGCTTCATTCCGCTTCAGTACTCCAGTGATTCTCCCTTCACACATCACGCCAATTCGATCGCACATTCCCAGCAGTTCCGGAAGGTCAGAGGATATCAAGATCATTCCTCTGCCGGACTTCGCCAAGTCGTTGATGAGATTGTAGATTTCGTACTTCACTCCGACATCGATACCGGTGGTCGGCTCATCGAAAATCAAGACCTTGCAGTTCGCGAAAAGCCAGCGCGCTAGGACGACCTTCTGTCGATTACCACCGCTCAGAAATTCCACCCGCTGCTGGAGAGTTGGAGTCTTGATGTGAAGTTTCTGGACGTACGTCGATGCAACGCCATCCTCTTTCCTCCGACTGATAAAGGGACCACGAAGAACTTCAATAAGGTTCGAGAGTGAAACGTTCTCCCGCACACTCATCTGCATGATCAATCCGTAGCGATTCCGATCCTCCGTGAGAAGGCCGATCCCAAGGTCAATCGCTTCCCGCGGAGATCGCGGTCTAATTTCTTTGCCTTGGAGAAACATTTTCCCACTAGCCACTGGGTCAGCGCCGAAGAGAGCATGGGCGAGTTGGCTCCGACCGGCTCCGACAAGTCCCGCGAGTCCAAAAATTTCTCCGCGAAAGACTGCAAAGCTGACGTTATGGAGTCCACTGAGAGTTGAAAGGTGTTTAACGCGAAACACCTCCTCTCCACGCACCTGCTTAACTTTGGGGAATTCCTGTTCGAGCTCGCGTCCTACCATCGCCCGGATCAGACTTCGCTTGTCAGCTTCCGATACTGCGCACGTTTGAATGTGCCGGCCATCGCGCAGGACTGTCACTCGATCGCCGATTTCAAAGATCTCCTCCAGGCGATGGGCAATGTAGATCACACCTACTCTCT
>JBHHZW010000608.1:0-1754 GCA_046758305.1 Bacteroidota bacterium
CCTTGCGCATGGAGACGTCCGGGACATCAAAGAGCACGTCCTCCAGCAACGTCGTGTCGTCGGTGAAGCCGAAGCGAACTGTCGTCCAAGGCGGGCAACTTGTTACAACCATCCTGGCTTGGCGGTATCCTGCACCAAAACGGTTCGATGGACAGCCCACTTGATCATCTAAAGCCACCCGGCGCCGGTTTGAACGTGTCAAGTCGTCTGGCTCCATGATGAACTGTCAGCACTTCGACTTCATCCGGGAGCACTCGGTAGATTATTCTGTAGTTCCCCAGTATGATTTCGCGGATATCCTCGCGACCCACCTCCGGAACAGCTCTTCCCGAAAGCGGATGCCTCTCAAGCCGATCGGTCGATTCAAATGCCCGGTTGGCAAAGACTGTAGCGTAGAGTGGAGCATCGCGAGCAATATAATGGCAGATGGCTTCAAGATCTTCCAGTGCCTGGTCTGTCCAAGTTACTCGAGCCATTTTCCCATGCGCTTTTTTGCTTCCTCCTGAGATACCTTTCGACCGGCCTCTGCCTGTTTCATTCCGCGTTCAATCTTGAAGAGAAGGTACAAGCGCTCCATCACATCTTCAATCGAAGCATCTCCAGGGAGCTGCCGAATAGCTTCCAGAATCTGATCCTTTGTCGTCATCGTCTCAATCTCCTGGTTGAACTCAGTGACATCAAGAAGTGACTGTCGAATCTCCCTATTTGACTGTCAGCACCGCGCAAACCCTCTGCTCCCCTCTGGAGTCACAGAATATACCGACTCAAATCCTCGCTGTCGACGATGTCCTGGAGCTTGGCACGGACTGTCTCTCGCGTGATCTCTACCTTGCGCATGGAGACGTCCGGGACATCAAAGAGCACGTCCTCCAGCAACGTCGTCATGATCGTGTGCAGACGGCGAGCACCGATGTTCTCGGTGCGCTCGTTGACCCGGCTGGCGATCTCGGCTACTTCGCGAATGGCATCGTCAGTGAAGGCCAAGTGGACGCCTTCGGTCTCCAGGAGGGCGGTATATTGTTTGATCAGGGCGTTTTCGGGTTCAGTGAGAATTCGGTAAAAGTCATCGGCGGTGAGGCTGTCCAGCTCGACGCGAATCGGGAAGCGCCCTTGCAACTCGGGAATCAGGTCACTGGGTTTGGAGATGTGGAAGGCCCCCGAGGCGATAAACAGGACATGATCGGTTTTGACCATGCCGTACTTGCTGAGCACGCTCGTCCCCTCGACCACCGGCAGGAGATCGCGCTGCACGCCCTCGCGGGAGACGTCCGGACCTGTTCTTGCCGACTCTCCAGCGATCTTGTCGATCTCATCGAGGAAGACGATACCCGACTCCTCCACCCGGCGAATCGCCTCCTGCACGACCTGTTCCATGTCGATCAGCTTCTGGGCCTCTTGCTGGATCAGAAATTCGCGTGCCTCTGGGACGGGCATCCGCCGCTTCTTCGTCTTCTTGGGCAGAATCCCACCGAACAGGTCCTGCAGATTGAGCCCCATCTCCTCGACCCCAATGGGCGAGATGATCTGCATCAATGGGAACTGCTCGGACGGCACGTCGACCTCGACGCTGCGATCGTCCAGCTTGCCGTCGCGGAGCTGGTCGCGGAGCTTTTCGCGGGTGCGCCGGTAGCGCTCCTCGGCGCTATCCTCTTCAGAAGGGACTTCGAACCCATGGGCCACCGGTCGCGATGGCGGCAAAAGCAGGTCAAGCAGGTGCTCTTCGGCCAGATGTCGGGCCTGCTCCTGAACCGCTT
>JBHHZW010000609.1:0-1747 GCA_046758305.1 Bacteroidota bacterium
ACCGGGTCTCTGAAAAGGTTTGTCCGTACTGCGAGAGCGTGGTTTTGATCGAAAGGGATAAAGTCGAGGTTATCCTTCGGAGTGACCTTGAAAAGGTAGGCAAGAAGTACAGGGTCAGCCTCAACTGACCTTGTACTGTTTTTCCGCTCGATTCGTGCTGGTTGTCTTGACCGCTCGGCCAGCTTCTGAACGATATCATCGATGTCCAGCACAGTTCTCCCCGAGAAGAGTTACCCTAAGTCCTGGATAAATACAGCCTTATGTTGCGTGGAGCGTTGACCAAGATAGCGGAAAAGGGAGCCAAGCCAAGCAAATGATAAACTAGGTAAAATCGAGGGGAATCAACTCAGAGGCGGTTTTTTCCTTGACAATTCAGGTCGGGTTCATTATATTTGAGGCGTGTTTTGAGGTGATCGTAGGCGAATTGCGGGGACTTGAGTGCATGAACGGGTAGGCAATACCCGCTTTTTTTGGCTCTAAGTAGGACTAATTAAGTCGTATTTGGAACATGCTCCGGTTATCGAAACGGGTTGAGTACGGCATCATCGCGATGCGGCATATGGCCGTAAAAAACTACGGCGATGTGACGACTGCGAAGGAGGTCTCTGAACGGTACGACATCCCGTATGAGCTGCTCGCGAAAGTGCTCCAAAGGCTAGCGAAAAAAGGGTTGATCATTTCCCATCAGGGCGTACACGGTGGGTACACGCTGGTGAGAGATGCTGCGGACATACCGCTGTCAACAATCATTTCTGCAATTGAAGAGAACGTTCCGGCAATTGTCCAATGCGTCGCAGAAAGTCCTGAAGCGTGCTCGATCTGGAACACCTGTACGATTAAGAGCCCGCTCGTCAAGATTCAGAGCGGTATCGATCAAATGTTCAACAAGATGACGCTGCAGGAGATTGTGTAGAGGAGACTCGATGAGACTTCCGATTTACATGGACTACCACGCCACGACTCCGGTTGACCCGCGAGTGGTAGAGGCAATGCTTCCATATTTTATGGAGAATTTCGGAAACGCGGCTAGTCGCCATCATCAGTATGGCTGGAAAGCTGAGGGGGTGGTCGAGAACGCGCGTGCCGTGATCGCTCGGCCGATCCGTGCAGAAACCAGAGAGATTTATTTCACGAGTGGGGCCACGGAGTCAAACAACCTCGCAATCAAAGGAGTGGCAGAAAGCTATCGGAGAAAGGGAGATCACATTATCACCTGCACTACAGAACACAATGCGGTGCTCGATGTCTGTCGACGACTGGAGAAGCAGGGTTTTCGCGTGACGTATGTTCCAGTTGACGAGTACGGTCTTGTCGATCCTAACGACATCAGAAAAGCGATCACTGACAAGACGATTCTTGTTTCACTCATGATAGCGAATAATGAGATCGGAACGATCCATCCGATCGAGACCGTTGGAACACTGTGCCGCGAGAAAGATGTTTTGTTCCATACCGATGCTACGCAGGCGGTCGGGAAAATCCCGGTCGATGTGGAGTCGATGAACATTGATCTCATGTCTTTTTCCGCGCACAAAATCTACGGGCCAAAAGGTGTCGGTGCACTGTACGTTCGGAGGAGAAATCCACGTGTGAGACTCACTGCACAGATCGACGGCGGCGGACATGAAAATGGACTGCGGTCGGGTACGTTGAATGTGCCTGGGATCGTGGGATTCGGGAAAGCCCTCGAAATCTGTGTTGATGTGATGGGGGATGAATCGAAGTGGTTATCTCAGCTGCGTGATCG
>JBHHZW010000610.1:0-1745 GCA_046758305.1 Bacteroidota bacterium
ACCGGAACGCCGGTCGTTGGGACAAGAATTCAGCACTTTCCAAGCTCCCGCCAAACCGATGGAAACTCCAGATGTTCCTGAAATTGCTGAGCCAACCGGTGCTATCACTTTGCGGCAGGCCCTGGCTCTCGCCCTAATGTACAACCCGGGACTCAGGGCATTCTCCTGGGAGGTTCGCGCTTCAGAAGCAAGAACTTTGCAAGCGGGTCTCTTGCCTAATCCAGAAATGGAAGTTGAAGTGGAGGAAGTTGGTGGAACGGGTGAACGAAGCGGTTTTGATGGTGCCGAAACCACAATTCAACTCGGTCAGCTGATTGAACTGGCCGGTAAACGTCCTAAGCGAGAACGGGTTGCAGCACTTGAAAGCAAGTTGGCCGGGTGGGACTATGAAGCTAAGCGGCTTGATGTGCTTACCGAGGTGGCGCTTGCTTTTGTAGGAGTTCTTGCGGCTCAGGAAAGGCTGATATTAGCCGAAGAATTAGTCCGATTGTCTGAGGAAGTCATGGATACTGTTGCACAGCGAGTAGAGGCTGGAAAAGACTCACCTGTGGAGAAGACCAAGGCACAAGTGGCCCTCGCGAGCGCTCGCATCGAACAAAAGCAAGCTCATCAACGTCTGGCCTCTGCCCGTAAACAATTGGCGGCCACCTGGGGAAGCATATCACCTGTTTTCGAGGGGGTGAGCGGTCGGCTGGACATTACATTTCCCATCCCGTCTGAAAGCGAGCTAAGGCGCTTGTTAGAACAAAATCCGGATTTGGCTCGGTGGGCTGTAGAGATGGAAAGGCGGCGGGCTGCTCTGGAATTGGAAAAAGCCAACGCAATTACTGACCCAACAATCTTCGGCGGAATGCAACGCTTCAACGAGGCCGATGATACAGCAGTTGTTTTCGGTTTATCAATTCCGGTGCCTGTATTTAACCGAAATCAAGGAAGGATACTTGAAGCCAGGTACAATCTCGCCAAGGCCCGGAGGCAGCGAAAGGCAGTTGAAGCCAATTTATACGCGACCCTGGCTGATGCGTATCAAGCTCTTTCCAGCGCATTTATCGAAGTAACAGATCTTAAGAACGAGGTTCTGCCGGGAGCTCAGAGCGCATTTGACGCAGCCAGGCGAGGATATCGCGAAGGTAAATTTGACTACCTGATGGTGCTGGATGCCCAACGAACCTTCTTTTATTCCAGAGCGAGGTATATTGAGTCTTTAGCGGTTTACCACAAGGCAAGGGCTGAAGTGGAACGCTTAATTGGGCAAGGGATTGACACAGTAAAAACCATTCAAGAAAAACAGGTAAAAGGACCAAAGCAATGAAAAACAAACAGATTTTGATAAAGGCCGGCATTCTTCTGGCAGCAATAGCCTTTGGAATAGTGGTTGGACGGATGTCCAGTTCGAGAAACCATTCCACGACCTATGATCTACGAGAACACCAAGTTCACAATAAGGAAAGTGGACACGATGAGCATGGCGGGCATGATGAACATGGTGATGAGGAAGTTGTACGATTAAGTGAAGCACAATTGAAGGAGTTCGGCATTGAGGTTGGTATGGCTGGGCCCGGAAAGCTCCAGACACATACGAGCCTGCCTGGCGAAATCGTTGCTAATGCAGATAATTTGGTACATATCGTTTCTCGGGTGAATGGCGTCGTGCGAGAGGTCAAAAAGAAACTGGGCGATCCTGTTCACGCAGGGGAAGTTATGGCCGTAATAGAAAGCCGTGAATTGGCTGACGCCAAGGCCGC
>JBHHZW010000611.1:0-1744 GCA_046758305.1 Bacteroidota bacterium
GCCTTCCGTAGAAGAGTCAGCTTAACGAAATTCGCGGAGGAAGGACGAAAAGTTCGCAAAAGCAGATCTCTGAACCTCAAAACGTCGAATACTTGTGTGCACCGACGGGGGATTTTTCAAACGTAAGATAGTTGCAAACTTTGGACGATCGGGTGAAAATAGCAGCGATAGGGGTTCAGAATCTTGAGCCCCTACTCAGAACAGAAGGGAGAAAAAAGATCGACCGCTGAGAGTCCGCCACGTGGTGTGACGGACGACTACTGACCTGATAAGCCGTGAAATCCTCCGGAATGTTCAGGAGCCCCCGACTTCCTTGCCAGACCGTACGCCGTCAAGGCAGTTCGATGCCCATCACAGCAGAGCCAAGATAGGAAAGAGGTGTTCGCGCAGTGAAGGGTAAGGGTGAAAGCCGCCTCTATATAGACTGGCGCTGTGAATCAGTCGCCGTGCTGAAGATACTGTTCCGCGTCCATCGCTGCCATACATCCTGTTCCCGCTGCCGTCACTGCCTGGCGATAAACGCGATCCTGGACATCACCGCACGCGAACACTCCCGGAACGCTCGTCGCCGTCGTGCCGCCCTTCGTCACTACGTATCCTTTCTCGTCCAATTGAAGCTGGCGGCGGAAAATTCTCGTGTTCGGTTCGTGACCGATTGCGAGGAACAACCCACCGCACTTCTTCTCAGAGGTGACACCGGTCTTAAGGTTCTTCAACCGTACGCCGGTAACCAACTTTTTCCCGTCCGTTTCTTCACCCAAGACTTCCTTCACTGCCGAATCCCAAATGAATGATATCTTTGGGTTTTTGAACGCGCGATCCTGCATGATCTTCGACGCGCGCAAGGTATCCCGCCGGTGCACAATCGTCACGTGTGAGGCAAACTTCGTCAGAAACGTCCCTTCTTCCATAGCGGAGTCTCCACCTCCAACGACAACGACCTCCTGATCCTTGAAAAAGAATCCGTCACAGGTAGCGCAGGCGGAAACACCATAGCCCATGAACTTCTTCTCGGATTCGAGTCCGAGAAACTTCGCCGACGCGCCGGTCGCGACGATAACCGTCTCCGCATGGTGTGCTTCCGTGTCGGATTTTACAAGAAAGGGACGCTTCGAGAAATCCACCATGGTGACTTCCTTGAACTCTGTCTTCGCGCCGAAACGCTGCGCCTGCTTGCGAAACAGCTCCATCAACTCCGGTCCCATGATTCCTTCCGGAAATCCAGGGTAGTTCTCGACATCGGTCGTGATCGTTAATTGACCTCCCGGCTGGACTCCCTCAAACACAAGGGGAGAAAGGTTTGCGCGCGCGGCATAAACCGCGGCAGTCAACCCAGCCGCCCCCGAACCGATGATGATAACCTCGTAATGATTTTCTGCCATCCTTAGTGCTCCTCCAGTTTCACGTAGTATTCAAGAAACATCAAGAAACGCATATCGTCAAATCCGAACCGTGCTCGAGACCTCCTCCCGCCGAGTGGTGGGAACAGCCTTAACTGAGCTCCGGTTGACACCTTTCGCATTCCGTACGAGACCTTCGTGTTTGGCCCTCTTCATCGCGCTATCTCGGTATCGATCCGCGAACTCTTCTTTGGTCATAGAGGCAAGCTGCTCGAGCGACGGTGCGACGTTCACGCTGCGGGGGGAAAAACGCGGTTCAGCAGTTATCTGGGAAAATCTGACATTCCAGGGACAGACGTCCTGGCAGATGTCGCAGCCGTAGACCCACTGATTGCCGCGCGATG
>JBHHZW010000612.1:0-1744 GCA_046758305.1 Bacteroidota bacterium
GTCAGGCCTTGACATGAGAGGCGTGGTTATCATACCTCTTGTTCCGAGGGTAGGTGCGTATTCCGACCCATTCCGTCCATTCGTTACGATTCATTCCGTCCACCCATGACGATCGAGTCCGTCCACCGATTCCGAAGCATTCCGCCACCCCTGGCATAGCGGAGTAAGCGACGCTGGATAATCCAGGTCCCAGCCATTACCCTTCTGAGTGGGGAGTTGGGGACGTCCGTGACATTTGGACATTTTGGCTCAAATCATTTTTCTATTCACATTCCGAGCAACTGTTTTTGGATCTTTCTTCGATTTGAAAGTAATAAGATAAGAACCATCGGCTTGAAGACGGGTCGTTTGTTCAAAATCCTCGTTTGCCTTTTTTAACAGCCGTTCAACAAAATCCGAACTGCTCAGGATACATTCATCTCCTTTGATTCGAACCCCGATTCTCCGATAGCCTTTCAGCGCCGCCCAGCCCCCATATGTTGTGATATCATCTCGGTTGACACACAAACGCCCTTACCCTTATACTACCTCCACTCAAAAGGGAATCCTTATGAGTTATCACTTCATTTTTTATCACTTAAGGGGGGTTGCTAGCCGTGCCGTTTGTAGTTGAAACGATCCAAGCAAGGAGGATCTTGCATGACTGACTCTAGCCAAGTCGAAAGTGGAAGCGATGCTGATATCAAAGCCACGAAGATGCATACACCCGAGTTGCAATCGCAGCTGAAGTTACTCCGTGACCAGGTAGACGATTTACAGATCGCCACGTCCGAAGGGAAGAAACCATGGTATCGCCAAGCGACCACACTCATAAGCTTACTAGCGTTGCTACTTTCGGGATTTGCCGGTTACTACTCGCAAAAGGCTCAACGCGCCGAAGAAATACGTTCCAAGAAAGAGGAGTTGCGGAAGACCGTTGCGGCCGTGGTAGAGCTACGCGAAGACTTTCAGCAGAGAATCGCTCGGATGACAGATCTGCGAGAGCAGGAATCCGCTGCCTTATTATGGAATAACAAGCGGTTGATTCATCTCGAGTTCGCAGAATTCTTAGCGACTCAGATTCCTAATCTCGTTTCCTCGTCCGAATATCTGGTTCTCGCATACGAACGCGAGGTCGACTCGAACTTCACGCGGGCTAAGCGCCACTATGAGATGGCAGTCAAAGCCGGCAGTACTGCTTTAAGCAAGGTGAATGCCCTACGTGCCTTGGGACAGATTTACTTCCGCCAAGGACCGCTTCAAGACTTTGAAAAGGGCAGAGAATATTTCCGCAAAGCAGCAGAGTTACTGGCGAACCCACCTGACCCCTATTTGGTTTATTCTCAGGGATGGACGTACCAGCAGTGGGCGTTTGCTGAGCTCAGAAATCGCAACTGGGATGAAGGACGGGAAAAGATCGAGCGGGCGCGCGCGTACTACTTAGGCCTACCTGAGAATTATCCGCGTCGACAATTCATACTCCAAGTGGTGGATGACGCGATAAGGAGCATTGAAGAACATCAGGCACAGTGATGATCAGCTTCGCCTAACCAGCTTAACGTTAACGGTTAACGGGTCACCCATTAATGGGTGACTGGTGCGGATCAGGCAATGACCGCAAACCAAAGAAAAAGAAGTAGCGGGTGCGGAGAGGGGGTCAGAAGAGCCCGAAATGGCGCCGGGATCTCACCCTGTAAAAAAATTGTTTTTTGCAACGGACAGGTATTGTCTCTTGACAGGGTGCCCTTTAATGGGTGACCCCTTT
>JBHHZW010000613.1:0-1743 GCA_046758305.1 Bacteroidota bacterium
TGGTCGGTCCACATCCGATCCTTCAGCACTTCCTGGAGCAAATGACTTTGTCCCGCATCATTCGTTCGTGTCT
Organism: Bacteroidota bacterium; assembly: GCA_046758305.1. GTDB lineage: Bacteria > Bacteroidota > Ignavibacteria > UBA10030 > JAZGDE01 > JAZGDE01. The sequence continues at coordinate 74 of JBHHZW010000613.1, forward strand.
GGGCACCCCCCGTGAGGGAATTCTGGACCATGCACAAACCCTTTCCGTCTTGATTCATAACATTATCTTGTCGCCCGCTCCACTTTACCGAATCGCCGAATGGGCAAAGCCAATCGACCCCGCAGCCCTGGGTCTTTCCGAAATAGAAAAAAAATCAATCAACGACGACCGCATCGCCCGTAGCTTGGATGACCTTGCCTCTGCACGGGCACGGAGCCTGTTTTTCCGCTTGGCCCTACATATCATCAAGCAGTTCGAGCTCGAGACCCATCGCATCCATAACGACACCACCACAGTCACTTTCTACGGACAGTACAAGAGCTCCTATCGAGACCCCCAAATCACCCATGGAATCAACAAGGACCACCGAGCGGACCTAAAACAGCTCGTCTTCGGCCTCAATGCCACCGCCGACGGAGCCGTACCTATTTCACACGAGGTGTACAGTGGCAACCGCACTGACGATACGATCCACCGAAACAATGTGGATCGACTACGGCAGATCCTCGGCCGAGAGGACTTCATCTATGTTGCTGACAGCAAGTTGTGTACGCGCAAGAACCTTCGACATGTGGCAAGCTACGGTGGCAAATTTGTCACCGTGCTGCCTCGCACCCGGGCTGAAGATAAACACTTTCGAAAGCTGTTGCGAGAAGGTGTCCATGTGCGCTGGCGTCGGGTGTTGGTACTGGAAAACAAACGACGCAAAAGTGATCCGCCAGATGTCTACTACACGACTGCCAACGCTCCCGATCTGACCAGCGATGGCTACCGCATCATCTGGTACCGTAGCTCGCAGAAGATGCAACTCGATACCCAGGCCCGCCAGAGGGCCCTGCAAAAAGCCGAGGCCGAACTCTTTGATCTCAATGCACGGCTCAACTGTCGTCAGTTACGCAAACGCTCAGCCATCAGCAAGCAGGTTAAGAGCATTGTTCGAAAATACAACTGCCAGGCATTCCTCAAGGTGACGATCGCCTCCCATGTCCACATACAAAAAAAGCGCCTGCGCTGCGGACGTCCTGCCAAAGACGATCCCATCAAGGAGATCCGTTGCAAAGTATTTCACCTTCAAGTGCGAAGAGATAAGGAGACACTGCGTGGAGAGGCCCGTACAGACGGCGTTTTTCCGATAGTTACCAATCTGGAAGCCAGTCACGCTTCCAAGAAGCAAGTCCTGCTCATGTACAAGTACCAACCTTACATCGAAAAGCGCCACGCCCTGTTCAAAACTGAGCTAGAGGTGGCTCCCGTCTATCTCAAAAAACCACACCGGGTCGCTGGGTTGCTACACGCCACGTTTCTGACAATGACCCTCGATGCGTTGATCGAGCGAACTTTGCGTCAGGCGATGCAGCGCGAGGGCATTGAGACTTTGCCTATCTTGCCCGAAGGACGGCTTACCAAGACGCCCACGACCGCCCGACTCCTAGAAATCTTTAGTGACCTCTCCTGGTATGAGTTCCAGCGAGGAGGTGAGACTGTTACTTTTCCAATCAAGCTCTCTCAGCTCCAGAAGCAGCTTCTGAGACTCCTCGGAATGGATTCCTCAGCTTACGCCTGAGACTGCCATTCACCTCACGAGGATCAAAATTCCAAAGTTTGCCCTATCTGAAGTGCGGAATGTAGGCGGTAATGCTCCCACCTCCATTATTTCTTTAACTTCTCTG
>JBHHZW010000614.1:0-1743 GCA_046758305.1 Bacteroidota bacterium
GATGTCGAGACTAAGGACAGAAAATAGTATTTTCGGAAAAGATTTAGCTTAAGGAAACTACGCTGTCGAGGATAACTTATTTGCACTGCCGAGACACATCTGCGCGTGAGCTGCTCATGCGGGAATCGCACTAAGATACCTACAAGATCTACTCAGACTTCAGGATAGTCGAAGCACGGCGGTCTGTACGCACGCGGCGAGTGAGGAACTTAAGAGCGAGGTAGAATAGGTGAGATAGCCGAGGAGTTGACATTAGGAGGTCGTCAAAGCACCTATCGTTGCAGATTTCGGTCACTGCCGTCGCGTCTTGACAATCCTTGCTATAATCCGTAGTTTAGCGAAGCGCGATATTTCGTTGTCTGGTACAACACACTCCTGAGCTGTTTTTTCCCTATTCGATACCTGCGATAGAGACCACACATGCCGTCTGTTAAACAGGGTGGCCTATGAGAACGAAGAGTAAGAAGAAAGGACATAAGAGCGAAATGACCGGCCCTATTCGACCACAAATCGGCTTTCAAGAGTTCTTGGAGTCCGTGCCGGATGCCATGGTCATCATTAATGACCACGGCAAGATTGTTTTCCTCAATGCACAGACAGAGAAGCTATTTGGGTATTCAAGGGAGGAGTTGCTCGGACACGAGGTTGAGGTGCTCATCCCAGAACGCTTGCGGAGCAAACATCCTAAAAACCGCGCTCGCTACTTCACGAAACCGCGCGTACGACCTATGGGGGCGGGTATGGTACTGTGTGGTTTGCGCAAAAATGGTAGCGAGTTGTCCCTGGAGATTAGTCTCAGTCCACTTGAGACCGAGATGGGAGTGTTCGTTGTAAGTGCGATCCGCGACATCACTGAGCGCAGGCGATCAGAGGGAGCGCTCAAGAAAAGCGAAGCGAGACTCGCCGAAGCACAGCGCATCGCGCATCTGGGAAATTGGGATTGGGATATGGCTAGGAACGAACTTTGGTGGTCCGATGAAATCTACCGCGTCTTTGGATTAACGCCTCAACAGTTTGGCGCCACGTATGACGCTTTCTTGAACTCGGTCCATCCAGACGATAGAGAATTTGTGAAGAGATCTGTTGATGAGGCCTTATATGACAGAAAGCCCTACAGCATTGATCACCGCATCGTCCTGCCAGATGGCTCAGAGCGCATTGTTCATGAGCACGCGCAAGTCACCTTCGATGAGGCCGGCAAGCCGATTCGAATGATCGGAACCGTGCAAGACATCACTGATCGCAAGCACGCGGAGGAGCAGCTGCGGAAATTATCTCAAGCCGTGGAATTCAGCCCCAGCTCGATCATTATTACGGACAGTGATGGAACCATCGAATACGTGAACCCAAAGTTTACCGAAGTATCAGGATATGCCTTTGATGAAGTCGTCGGCAAGAACCCCAGGATCTTGAAGTCGGGCAATTGGTCACCGGAGAAGTATAAACAGTTATGGGAAACGATTACGTCCGGCAAGGTATGGCGAGGAGAATTTGAAAACAAGAAGAAGAACGGAGAGCTTTTCTGGGAATCCACTTCCATTTCGCCTATTACGAGTGCAGAGGGTGTCATTACACATTTCATTGCGATTAAAGAGGACATCACGGAGAAGAAAAAGCTGGAAGCACAAGTCCTTCGCATGCAGCGGATGGAAAGCATCGGGACGTTGGCAGGCGGCATAGCCCATGATCTGAACAATGTACTGGCACCAATCCTGATGTCTACGCAAATTCTGAAGCGCAAAC
>JBHHZW010000615.1:0-1742 GCA_046758305.1 Bacteroidota bacterium
CTTGATGGCGTTTTTAGCTTCAGTGAGCAGGCGCGTCATCTCCTTGTAGTTCTCCAAACCCCGCACCGGATTCGTCAAAAGCTTTGGCAACCAGCCTGGATACTCCGAAACACACTGGACTAGGTCTTTGGCACCAACTTCGAAATACTCGCGGTTCGCGTTGACAGTGCCAAACATCACCTTGTTACCAAGCACGAAATCGAGATTGATTTTGTCTGCAGGTATCTCGATTTTTCGATCTCCGCCGGTGACGCTCGAGAGGATCAGCACCCCGTTTTTGCCCAAGACCGACGCAGCTTCAAAGACAACACTCGAGCTGCCAGTCGCTTCGAAGATGACATCGAATGGCCCATACGTTTTTGCTGCTTCCGCCAGCGGTGTTTCTTTGGTGGTGACGTATTTGGCACCGATTTCTTCAATCAGCTCAGAATTTCGATAAGGCGGCAATGTGCGGCCGAAGGTGTAAACTTCCAAACCGCGCAGACGCAGTGCCATCGTCGCCAGCAAACCGATCGTGCCCGCGCCCATCACTGCAGCTTTCCGCGGACGCCACACCCGCAAGCGGCGTTGAATTTCGTACGCCTGCACAATGCCCTTCTCGACGATGCTCGTCGGTTCGAGCAGCACACCGATGTTTTTGCAGCCCGCCGGGACCTTCACGATGTATTCAGGATCATCAACGTAGTATTCGGTCAAGTAACCATGCCGCTTGTTGATCCCGCGCTCGTAGTACACATCGTCGGTCGTCATGTCGTACTGGCCAATTTGATCATAGAGCGAATGGCCGCGACGCCGTACGGTCGCGACGACGTAATCGCCTACTTTTAACTGAGTCACGGTCGGCCCGACCTCTTCGACCACGCCGAAGGATTCGTGACCGATGATGAGGTAATCATCACCCGGCGGAGCAGCCCCGTACTCGGCCGCGTTGATTTCCCTGTCGGTACCATCAACACCAACACACAAAACCTTGACCAGCACTCCGCGTCCATCTGGAACGTCACTCGCTGTGGGCATCGGCACCTCACGCAGGTGTATCGAATTTGCCCTCCCTGGAATGACAGCAATAGCTTTCACGACATCCAACGCTCCAAGCTGATTGTTCGAGAAGCGCTCTCCGTCCGTGGACGGGACAACTGGTGCGCCCCTTATTATCCCTAGGTCCCCCAGCGGGAAAGGCTACTTGCGTAGACCCATAAAAGGCTTGACTCTCCGGGTCGCCGTTTTGCCACACTCCGGGCAAGTATGGGCTTCTTCAAGTATCCCCCCGAGCTGTGGATCTATATCCTGTGGTTCAGAGAGTCCAGTGGTGAGATCAAGCTTCTCAGCATGGTAGTTCAAATCTACCCCGCAATCAGGACAACGCATCTTTTTGGTTTCCGGCATCGATTCCCTTCAGCGATTTATGATCGTTGATTGAACGAAGATTCGTCATGACAAATCTTTGGATTCATTCTAGCGAAACGTGCTCTCTTCCATATCTGAGAACATTTGCCATCCAGATTAATTCCTTCAGGAATTTGTCAGCGCGTTTGATGTACGTCTCATCTAGGATCCTTCCCGAGGCATTGAAGAGATGTTGGACGCTGGAGAAGTTCATGTCCCAAAAAATGGTTACCAGACCTAACTCCCTCATCACCGGAAGCAAGTTCTGGATGACCCTTGTACCGCCGAAGCCACCGGCTGAGACTCCGCAGATTCCAACCGCTTTATGGATGTATTCCTTGAGGTTCGTGTCAATC
>JBHHZW010000616.1:0-1735 GCA_046758305.1 Bacteroidota bacterium
CCCGGTCACAAGAGCATTTGGAGGAGTCAATTCCAGGAGAAACAACAGATTACAGCTCGGAAAGGTGTACTTTTCTGGACGAAAGCCCCTATGGGGAAAAATTATGCGTATCCCGGATTTACCCCAAAACTACCGGATACATGGACCAGGAGCCAAGCAACACCCAAAAACCCCTAACATTCCAGTCGAGCTGACGGCCCACAGCGCACGCTTCTTGGCTATTCCTTGTGTTTTCTCCTGTGGGCCGCCGCTCACCGGAGTCGTTCGGCTTCGGTTATGCAAGCATGCCAGGTAAGGAACGAGAATTAAATTACGTGGCCATTTAGGAACGAGAATTAAATTACGTGGCCATTTAACCTGACAGAACGGTTATGCCGATAAAGGGATGACGCATATTTGCCGTCACAAGTCGTCAAACGAGCTCTGTCAGGAGTAGAGAAATGGTACCTTACCCGCAAGAAATTGAACAACGCATGAGGCAATTTTACGAGAGTTTGTCTGAGAAAGATCGACGTCGTTATGCCGGTATCGAGGCCCTAAAGTATGGACACGGTGGACGGAATTACATCGCCCGCGTGCTGGGGTGCAGTCGCCGTACGGTGAGCAAAGGCGCCAAAGAAGTCAGCGGTCTGGGCGGGGCAGAGACCGAGAAACGCATTCGCAGACCTGGCGGCGGTCGCAAATCGTACCAAGAAACCTGGGTCGACATCGACGAGAAATTTCTGCAAGTGCTCCAGGACCATACAGCGGGCAACCCCATGGACGAAACCGTGCGCTGGACCGATCTGAGCGTGAAAGAGATTGTGCAATTGCTTCGGGATGACCACGCGATTAAAGTCAGCAAGTCTGTGGTGCGCAAACTGCTCAAGAAGCACAACTATCGTCGTCGCAAGGCGCAAAAGAAGCAGACGATGAAAAGGGTGCCACACCGTAATGAGCAATTTGAAAACATTCAGCGTCTCAAAGCTGAATATGAAACTGCCGGGAATCCGATTGTCAGTATGGATACCAAGAAGAAGGAGTATTTGGGCAACTTCTATCGAGACGGCCATGTGTATACGTTGGAAGAACTGCGAACCTACGATCATGATTTCAATAGCTTTGCTGACGGGGTGATCATTCCACACAGCCTCTATGATATGCGCCTCAATGTCGGCTATATTCAACTGGGAACGAGCCATGATACCAGTGAATTTGCCTGTGACAGTTTCCGTCGGTGGTGGGATACCTATGGCCGGCTTCACTATCCCGATGCGACGTCGATTCTCGTCTTATGTGATGGCGGTGGGAGCAACAGCTCGCGCCACTATATCTTTAAGCAAGACCTCCAAGCCTTAGCCGATGAAATCGGTGTTGAAATTCGGATTGCGCATTATCCGCCGTATTGTTCAAAGTATAACCCCATTGAGCATCGCCTCTTTCCCCATGTCACGCGAGCGTGCCAAGGCGTCATTTTCACCAGCATAGACGTGGTGCAACAACTCATGCAGAAAACTCGGACCACGACCGGCTTGAAGGTCTTTGTCCATATCCTTGATAAGGTCTATCAAACTGGTCGGGAAGTCGCTGATGATTTCAAGCAGCAGATGCGCATTGTCCATGATTCTTTTTTGGCTCAATGGAACTATCGGGCGATACCTGCTCTTTCATGAAATGGGAAAGTTATCTAATTCTCATTCCTAAGGTAATCAACTCCCTCGACCTTTTTCCTTCGTTCGGCAAGATCTTTATTCAG
>JBHHZW010000617.1:0-1731 GCA_046758305.1 Bacteroidota bacterium
GGCAGCTTGTGCGCAGCTAACGTGAGCGCCTCGTTCGCCACAACCCTCCTCACTCCACCGAGTTCAAACATGATCTTTCCAGGTTTGACGACGGCCACCCAGAATTCTGGATTCCCTTTCCCCTTTCCCATTCTCGTTTCAAGCGGCTTCTTCGTCACGGGCTTGTAGGGGAAGATTCGAATCCACATTTTGCCTTCGCGCTTCAGGAAGCGGGTGAGCGCCACGCGAGCGGCTTCGATCTGACGCTGCGTGATCCATGCCGGTTCCAGAGCTTTGAGGCCGAAATCTCCAAATGCGACCGCCACTCCACGGCTCGACTTCCCTTTCATCCTCCCACGATGCGCTTTTCGATACTTCACGCGTTTCGGCATCAACATAGTTCAACAACTCCCTGGATGAGATTATCGAGAAACCTGACCAAGCACTTCGCCTTTGCAGATCCAGATCTTTACTCCGATCGCCCCGTAGATCGTCTGGGCGGTCGCGAGCGCGTAATCGATGTCCGCGCGGAGGGTGTGGAGAGGAATTCGCCCTTCCTTGTATTGTTCCCTCCGTGCCATCTCAGAGCCGCCGAGCCGACCGGCACACATAACGCGTATCCCTTCCGCTCCCATGCGTATCGCCGCCGTGATGGCCGTTTTCATCGCCCGACGAAACGATACTCTCCCCTGCAGTTGAGTCGCGATGTTTTCAGCGACGAGATATGCATCCAACTCCGGTCGTTTAATCTCATTGATCAGAATCTTCACATCCTTATTGGTGATTTTCTTCAGTTCCTCTTCCAGCTGGGTGATTTCTTTTCCGCTTCGGCCGATCACAATCCCGGGCCGGGATGTGTGGATCGTGATACGCGCCATTCTTGGAGTGCGTTCGATCAGGATCCGGGAGATTCCGGCTTTCTTGAGACGGCTTCGGATGTAATGCCGCACCGTCAAATCTTCCTGGAGTTTCCCTGCGAATCCTTTTTCATCGTACCAGTTCGAATCCCAGCTACGGACGATCCCCAAGCGCAACCCGATCGGATTAGCCTTTTGTCCCAAGATTCCTCCTTATTTTAGAACTGAATCTGTGATCAGCCACCTGACTAGTTAGCTCGGCTAGGTCCGCCATCGGTATCAGGCATTCTCTGACTTCCCACCGCTTTTAAGCTTCTTCGTCCCCGATCGTTTCTTGGCGGGCTTGCCCTTTTCGACTTCACTCTCAGCCGCGGCCTTTCTCTGAGTTGTCACTTTCTTCACCGGTTTCGGCACCTCGCTCTTGCTGGGCTCCCGCTGCGCCACGACGATCGTGAGATGGTTGGACCGTTTTCGGATCCGGTACGCGCGTCCCATCGGCGCGGGAAGAAGTCTGTTCAACGTTGGACCTTGGTCCACGTGTACTTGCTTGACAAAGAGGTTGCTCGTCTCAACGCGGCCTGCGTCATCTTTGTTCTGAAGGTTTGAGATCGCCGAACGGAGAACTCGTTCAGCCACCGTCGATGCATGCTTCGGTGAAAAGTAAAGAATCGTCAGCGCCTCGTCAACAGATTTTCCCCGAATGAGGTCAATCACCAGCCGCATCTTGCGCGGAGATGAACCGATATACCGATTTATAGCACGAGCCTCCATTTCCCGCACTCTCTTACCCTGCCGGTGATGTCGTCCGTTCTGACTTCAGACCTGGATGTCCGCGAAACTGTCGCGTCGGGGAAAACTCACCAAGCTTGTGTCCAACCATACCCTCGTGCACATA
>JBHHZW010000618.1:0-1728 GCA_046758305.1 Bacteroidota bacterium
AAGTGCCTAAAGTGAGCTAAAGTGAAAGACCAATCAATAACTTTAGGCACTTTAGCTGTACTGTATGATTTCATTTTCGTTCTGTAACCCTTAGCGGAGCCAATAAGTTATGGCGTTTATAATGGTGAAAACGAGCCAACTCTCGGCGTTCGCTTTTTCGCTTCACAGAGCGTATCAGCCAATCTGGATATCTGCGATCGCACTCTTGTCGCAACAGCACATCCAGCAGAATGTGAACCTGGGGCACTGTCAGTGCCGGCGTATATTTTTTTCCCCCGCCGTGTTTCTTGTATCAGAAACCATGCGGCTATAAGCGAGAGTGTTTGATGATGATGCCAACCTGCCCAAGTGCGTACTTCGTAATCCGAAAGACCTGCCTCACTCTTGGCACGCTTGAGGCCATCCTCCACGCGATGTTCAGCTTTGACCACACGGGCCAATTCCTTCAGGGATATCTCCGCAGATGCATTGGAAAGATAATAGTCGTACTTCATCTTGCCGTTCTCATCCAGAGAACGCGTAACTACCAAAAGTTCTTCCGTGGCATCACGGTAACTCCGTTCCGTCCGCGCCACGACACGTCTTTTGACCACTTCCAACACCAGTGGTCCCTTCTCGCCATCTCGGACATCAATTCGCGCCCAGGCATTTTTGTCCAACGAATCACGCCACAGATCGGCACGCTGAAAGGGTCGCTTCGGAGGTTGACCGTGTCCACCGTATGCAGGAGGTTCAACTTCCATGTCACGGATGTTGGTATTCGAAGGTACAGCCAGAAGATACTGTTCGTCCAAAGCCCGCAAATCCCTGCGAAAACGGCTCGAACGGCCCATTTCATCATCTCCGGCTATCCAGCTATGAGGCAAGTATTTGCCGTTGTTATTCAGCATATCCAGCGCCTGCTCATGTCGGGTTTGATAGCGAATGTGTTTCGGTATACCGCACTTCTTTCTACGGGCTTTGTCTTTGGCCCACTGTTTCGGAAGATACAAGCGGGTATCTACCAACGCATGTTCTTTGCGAGAAGCATAGCCCATGTAGATAGCCACCTGCCCATTGTCCACTTTGCCGAGTCGTCCCAGCCACTGACGCTGCACACCCACCGAATCGTTGCCACATTTTTCGTGCCCAGAAGGGTCAAAGACGATTACACCATCGTCTTCACCCAATTCCGAGCCCACTTGACAGGCCAACTCTTCCAGCAAAGGCTGGTGCTCCCATGTCGCCGAGCCAATGAACCGTTGCAGATTCACACGCTCCTGATCATGGCGATAGGCAATCGATTCGACGTTTTTCCTTTCCAAGTCCGACAACAGCCCCGCGATATAGACCTGAGCATGTTCCCTCGGCTCCGACCTTCTCAGACTGGCCACGAATGGTTCAGAGAATCTCTTCAATCGTTTCAACATGCCTTGGGACACCTGTGGTTTTACCTCAGCTTCTTTAAGAATTTCCCGTTTCCGTACTTCAAATCGTCGCTCCATCGTTTATCCTTTCCATGGGGACCATTCCCCTGGAAAGTTAATCGTATAAACGACTTATATTACTTTAATAAATTCAGACAGTACAACTAAAAACGATATTTTGACAAGGAGGCTGTTATGGCAAAGGAAGCAAAATATGTTGTTGAATTGACAAGTGAAGAGAGAAGTCTGATTAAGCGAATGCTCAGCAAAGGTAAAGCTGCGGCTTACAAGCAGCGGCACGGCAGGATTCTCCTGCTGACAG
>JBHHZW010000619.1:0-1727 GCA_046758305.1 Bacteroidota bacterium
GCCAAAACTACCTTTTGGACTTTACCAAATAGTTTTTTATTGATAATTGGTTTGTGGTTTCCCTCATAAAGCTCATTACAAAACTTCATCATGCCATAGTAAAAAGGATTGGTTAAGATCCTTTTGATTTTATCCAAATGAAGAATTGTTCCGTTTTTACTCAGCCATTTATCTTCCGACACCAGGCTGCGGGTGAGGACTGCGCCATCCTCGACCACTTTTCCCGGCCAGAGTTTGATGTTCGGGGCCAATCGAGCTTCCCTGCCGATGATGCACGTATGCCCGATGAACACGTTCTCGCCAATCGTGGACCGTTCAGCGATCGAGCACTTGGTCGCAACGATGGAAGATGAGATTTCGGCCAGAATTCCGACTGAAACATCATTCCAGATAACGGAATTTCGAACGACAGACCCGCGTCCGATCACGCTGTGATCACCAATCACAGAGTTGTAGATTTTCACATTCTCTTCTACGACGCAATTCTTGCCGATCAGGATTGCTCCCCGGAGGTTTTCCTTCTGCGTCTTTAGAACCGTGTCTTTACCGACGGAGACAGACCCTCCATCCTGGCTCCTCCAGTCGATCTTCACCCGGCCCTCGAGGCAGTCAAAATGGGCTTCCTGATACTCATTGAGGTTACCGATGTCGCGCCAATACCCGTCCGCGATGTACCCGTAGAGGGCCATACCTCGCTCAATCATCAGCGGGAACAGGTCCTTGCTGAAATCAAACTCTTCGCGATGGGGAACCAGTTGGAGGATTTCCGGCTCGAGGATGTAGATCCCTGTGTTGACCGTATTGCTGAACACCTCGCCCCACGACGGTTTCTCGAGGAAGCGAGAGACGGAGCCGTCATCGCGCGTGATGACAATTCCGTACTGGAGAGGGTCTTTCGAATGGCTGAGGACTATGGTCGCCTGGGCCTTTCGTTCCTCGTGAAATCGTATGGCTTTTGTGAGGTCGATGTCGGTCAGGATGTCGCTGCTGATGATGATGAACCGTTCAGACAGCAGCGCTGCGGCGTTTCGGACGCCCCCTGCAGTTCCGTAGTCAGCATCGGAGCGGACATACTGAATCCGCATGCGAAATCCTGAACCGTCGTCAAAGTACCGCGTGATGATTTCCGGATGGAAGAATACCGTTGCTACAACGTCATGAATGTGGTGGGACCGCAGCAACTCGAGGAGATGCTGCATCATCGGCTTGTTCATCATGGGCACCATCGGCTTGGGGAGGTTGCATGTCAGGGGTCGAAGCCTTGTCCCGAAACCGCCAGCCATGGTGACTGCCTTCATACGCCGTCTGCTCCTCGCGGATCTTCGAGAGGAAGAATGGGATTACAGTTGTCAACTTCTAAAATGTAAGAAAAAAATCACTCCGTCGCAACCGAAATGCCGATCTTGACCGCGGGGGAAATGCTAGGTTAGTCCGTACGGTTCGCGTGGTAGAAGGTTGGTTGAAACCCGTCGGGCGTCCCCACCTGAGTGACGGATTGGATGAACAATGAACTGCTGAGAACTGCTGAGTCTTTGAGTACCCCGACAGTCGGTCCGACCTTCCAGCGAGAAGAGCTGTCGGATGCGGTGTGAGGTGACCTTTCGACCGGATCCGTAGGGTCAGGGCAGAGAAACGCTGAGAACAATTCGGGAATTCTGAGCGTACGCGACCCGCACATACTTGTTCTTCTGGACGTTCAGTGCGAGCTCGTGCGGAATTTGAAATCG
>JBHHZW010000620.1:0-1725 GCA_046758305.1 Bacteroidota bacterium
AAAACCCTAAAGCGATTCACAATATTCGTTAAGAATATTTGAGGCTTCTACAACATCTTCTCTCTCGATTTCACGACGGGTAACCATCCTTATGAACTTTTCCGACAGAACGTTTACCTTAAGCCCCCGGCTTTCGAGACCCTGTTGAAAAGTTTTTGCATCATAACCGCACGGTGAAACATCCACTTTAACGATATTCGTTTGAACGGTTTCTATATCGAGACGTATTTTATCATTATGTTCAATTCTCTCTGCCAGCAACCGTGCGTTTTCATGGTCTTCCGTTAGTCTATCCCTTTCTTTTTGAATTGCAACAATACCCGCAGCGGCCAATACGCCCGCCTGACGCATAGTCCCACCAATTAACCTTCTTGTCTTTCTTGCTTCAACGATAAAATCATGACTACCGCATAAAATTGACCCTACGGGGGCACCAAGACCTTTGGACAAACAAAACATAACCGTGTCAACCGTTGCTACGAGCTCTTCCACTGGGGTATTCAGATAAATTGAGGCATTATTTATTCGAGCCCCATCTAAGTGAACTGGAACACCGTTCTCCTTCGCTATGGAACAAATAGACTGCATCTGTTCTTTGGATAAGCAGGTCCCGCCCGCGAAATTGTGAGTGTTCTCCAGACACAGGAGATTTATTCGCCTTTCTTCCAAGAGCGCTTTTACGCTGTTGAGTATCGGTATTGATTGGCTGTCTGTTTCAAAAAATTCTGGTATCAACCCTCCGGGTCTATCCATAAATGCAGCCTTCTCATTTCGATAGACGTGCAAGTTCTTTTCCACGCCTACATGTTGTCCGGCTGAACAAAACGTCATGAGGGCAATAAGATTAGCCATCGTACCACTGGGTATGAACATAGCCGCCTCTTTTCCCATGAGCTGGGCTGCAATGTCCTCGAGCCTGTTCAAGGTGGGATCTTCGCCTCTACCTCTGGAATCCTCTCTTCCCGCATCACCAACCTCGGCGTCATACATTTTTTTTCTCATTTCTGCTGTGGGTTTGGTTAATGTGTCACTCCTTAAATCAATCATAAAGAAACCCTTCATAATGAATTCTATCCGCAGCAATCTGCAGGCTATGCCGTCGCGTTCGCTGAGGACCGCCGATAGAAGTGAGAACCGCCGAAAAATGCTCAAGATGGTTAGGAAAAGTATATCCTGGGAAGAACTTTCCTTCTAACCTTTTGATGTGACCGCAACCATCGATATCTGATTTGTCTTTAGCAGGAGAAGTATACGATATCCCTATAGCTCCAACGTGGATTGGGTTATGATCTCGATTTCCAGTCCGATTCGTATATCATCGCTCGTTAGAACCAGCTATTCGTTGCCTTCAGGTTGAGGAATGGCTCTTGGCTTGAATAGCTTCGAGGAATTTATCCAATTCGTCCTTCGTATTGTAGAACTGAACGCCAGCGCGAAGGTGGCCGTCCTTTTCACTGACGATAATGTTCTGATCACGCAGCTTTGCGACGATTGCCGCTGCGTCGTCTCCCACATCGAAACTGACGATACTGGCGCGTGCGTTCCAAGGACGCGGAGTTCTGACAATAAGCTGCATATCGTCTGCTCTGTCGATCAGATAGGTGGTCAGTTCCTTGATTCGCGTCTCGATCTTCTGAAGCCCGATGCTTTTTAAATACTCCGCCGAATGGCGTTGAATCCAGATCCCGAGGAAATTGGGATTGCCGTATTCGAAACGGTGTGCGT
>JBHHZW010000621.1:0-1721 GCA_046758305.1 Bacteroidota bacterium
GGGCTTTTTCTTTTCGAAACCATGAGGTCCTTTCCTACCCTGATGTTTTCATCCCACCGAAGAATCCAATCGCGCAACGTCCATGCACAGTTTCGTGTTTTTTTACCGTGCAACAAAAATTTTTGCGTGTATTCCAGGTCACAGTCAGTAATTTCTTGTTGACTTTCTTCGCACGGTTAGCCATATTCTGGCCATTCGTGTGTGCACGCTCTTGCCTCAGTTCTTGTCAGCGGGCTGCTCAAGTCTGCTCGACGTTAATCTACTCATCATGGTGAGGAACTACAGATGATCAATCGACCAGCGAACATTCTCTTCGTTGAGGATGAAATTACTTTTTCCAGCCTGGTCTCAATGACTCTCCGGCAAGAACACGGACACATCGTAGACCTTGCCGAAACGGGTGAAGACGCCATCGAAAAGCTCAAGACAAACCAGTACGACCTCGTGTTCCTCGACTACCGATTGCCGGGGATTTCTGGATTGGACGTCTTGCGATGGATAAAGGAGAATCACCTACAGTTACCCGTCATCATGCTCACCGCTGCAGGGTCTGAGGTGGTTGCGGTGGAGGCGATGCGACTCGGAGCGTATGACTACCTTCGTAAGGAACGATTCGAGCTGGACCATCTCCCGGTCATGGTCTACAACGCGCGCGAGTGGTACATCCTCAAGAGAGAAAATGAGCGGATGGAGCGTGAGCTCAGGGAGAAGGAAAAACACGAAGCGGCTGTGAAAATGTTCCAGGATACAGTCCGCACGCTCTCCCATTACATCAACAACAGTTTGGCTGCACTGAAATTGCGCGCCCAGGTCTTCGAGCGGAAGTTGCAGAAAGGGTTCGAAGGCAGTTTCACTGAGGAGTTTCAAGTTGTCGTGCGAGAAATCTTGCGGGATGCGAAAATCATCGAGGCAGTGATGAAGTCCTTGGTCAATCTTTCCGATGTGGTCTATGCAAAGTACTCCGGTGACCAGGATATGATCGACATCCGGAATGAGCTCCAGCGTGCGCTCCAGGAACTCGAGTAGTTGGTGTCTGAGCGAGACGCAAGGCCTCCAACTCACTCAACGATTTAAGAGAGCTGCGGGAGCTTTTTTATTCTCCATATCCAACTGTTCTGCGCCCCTCGTGCGAGGTTATTCGAGAACGATCTGAGAACATTGTCCTCGGCAAAAAAACGAAGCCCTGTTCCGACAAAAGTCGAGACAGGGCTTCGTTCTTCAACCGAATGACGAGCCGTATCTACAATTCTGCTGCTTCTTCTTCCGGCGCTTGGACCTCCCCGCCCTTCTTTGTCAAGTCGGCGAACTTCAGCTCGTTCGTCTTCTTGTTGAAGGCAATCTTGACCCTGCTTCCGTCGGCAAATTTGCCGCGCAGGATCTCCTCTGCGAGCGCGTCTTCCACGTACCTCTGAAGGGCCCTCTTTAGGGGTCGGGCACCGAGTGTTGGGTCAAATCCCTTCTCACCGAGGAACTCTTTCGCGCTTCTCGTCAGTTCCAGTGTGATGTTCATCGACGTCATCCGCTTCACCAGATCCTTCATCTGGATGTCGATGATCTGCATGATGTGTTCGCGCTCGAGGTTGTGGAAGATGATCGTGTCGTCGATGCGGTTTAAGAATTCAGGGTTAAAGACGCGCTTGACGGCATCCTCGATCGTCCTCTTGATGGAGTCATATCGATCTTTCGAAGTATCGAGGCCGAAACCGAACTGACCCAGGTTT
>JBHHZW010000622.1:0-1718 GCA_046758305.1 Bacteroidota bacterium
AACCGGACGTGCGGTTCTCCCGCATCCGGCTCTCCGGTTGGTGGTTTTACCTCATAGAGGATTGACTGGCCGAAGCATGGGCGTGCTTCAAGGAAAACAGCCCCTGTTCGGCAAAGAAAGTGTTGGGCCAGCGGAGATGATCCCATCCACGTCCGCGACCTTTGCCTTTATGACGCTTGCGGAGAATGCTTCGCAGACGCATGCGAATCCACTTGTCCAAAGTCGGATAGGTGGAGGGCTGGCAGTGTTGAAAATACTCGAACCAACCTCGCAACGTCGGATTGAGCTGGCTGATGGTGGTAGAAAGACTATGCCCGCTGGTCCGCTTCGTCTTCTGCCGAAGTGTGTCCTTGAATTTCTGCAGACTCTTCTTCCGCGGGTAGCGATGCTCCCGCGTGAACGTGTATCCCAGAAAATCAAATCTCCCCTCGGCCATCTCGACGATGTGGGTCTTGTCCGGATGCAGCGTCAGTTCGGCTTGTGCCGTCCATTGTTGCACGACCTTCAAGGCCCGCTCCGCGTCTTCGCGGGTGCGACACAAGATCACGAAGTCGTCCGCGTACCGGACCATCTCGTGTCCGTTTTCGGCCATCAGGTGGTCGAGTGGATCGAGATAGATGTTACTGAGCAACGGACTGATCACCGCCCCTTGCGGACTTCCCCTTTCAGGCGTCCATACGGAGAGGCCCTCCAATACCCGCTGTTTCAGGAACATCTCGATCAGTTCCAGCACGCGAGAGTCGCTGACTTTGTTCTGTATCAACGCCATCAGCCGTTCGTGAGGGATCGTGTCGAAATAGCTCTTCAAATCCGCATCGACCACGTGTGTGTAGCCGTTCTTGAGCAGCTCATCGACACGCGCCAGCGCACCTTTGCAGCCGCGATTGGGACGAAAGCCGTAACTCTGTTCGGCGAAGTCCTTCTCGAAAATCGGCTCCAACGCATTTCGCAGTGCGGTTTGCACCACCCGGTCCCGGACCGTCGGAATTCCCAATGGCCGCCGTTCTTTGCTGCCCGGTTTGGGGATCCATTGCCGACGAATCGCTTGCGGATGGTAGCTTCCGTCTCGCAATTGTTCCGACAGCTTTTCCAGGTTCGGGATCAGCCACTCGTCAAAGCGTTCGATGCCGACGTGATCCACGCCCGCAGCACCGCCGTTGGCGGCCACTTTGCGAAACGCCATAAACAGGTTTTGATCGCGATAGACTTTGTCAATCAGGCTGAACCATTTGCCTCCTTTCACCCCCGTTTCGAGGGCCGTCAACATGCGGTCCGTCCAGACACACGGTTCCACCCAGCCCCACCGGGACTCGGTCTCTCCGACTTGTTTAGCCAGAAATGGCACTCTCGTCGGTTTTTGTTCCGTGTTTCTAGTCATTCCAAATCCACCTTCCTGCGTCCCTTCGCTCCACCGGAGTTACCCGGTTTCCACACTACTATGGACGCTCTGACTCCTGCCCGGCCGGCTCTTCGTACCGGGCGGTTCCGAGTGATTCGGAATCCGGCACATGAACACCTTCCTGACTGCCGAACAGGTCTCCCTGCTTCACGTCATCGAATCTTCCGACCATTCCGTCTCCAACCACCCCTCGTCGTTCCCGTCGCTGACCTGGTTTTGCGTTACGGGACTTACCGTCGCGAGACTGTATGCTGCAGCTCGCACCCACTTGGCAGGGCTTCGCACGACGTCATTTGGGCTTCGCCTTTCCCTAGCAGGC
>JBHHZW010000623.1:0-1718 GCA_046758305.1 Bacteroidota bacterium
GCGTTTCGAGGTACACGATCCTCGTCAGTGTCGTGAGTTTGTTGAGAATGTCCTCGTGCATATAGATCACGCTGCCGGTGGTGTCGACGACGACGTCGACATCAGAGGGTAAGTCGTTCTCTATTTGTTGAAGTATCTCCGTCAAAGTTTCAGCTTCGAGCTCAAGGTACCGACGACTCCTCTGAGCATACCGTTCTTCATAGGGCTGACCCATCCATCTGCTCACGTCGTTGATACCCCCCTTCAAGCCCTCTTTGAAAAGGTCTTCTCGAAGTCTTACTTCGATCAACTCATCACAACTAAACTTTCGAAACCCTTTTTCCTCCAGCTTATTTGCCCAATGTGTTTTGCCTGTACCAGACATGCCAATCACGGTAATTCTCCTGGATCACTTACGAATTCTGAACCACAGAATCTTTCTTCACCAACAATTCAGCAACCAAGATAGCACCTCCTGCTGCTCCTCTCACAGTATTGTGGACAAGCGTTATGAATTTCCAATCCGACAAAGCATCCTCGCGAAGTCGCCCACACACAATACCCATACCTCGCTCGACATCTCGATCAAGCCTAGTTTGCGGCCGGTCATCTTGCTCAAGATACGTAATGACTCTTCTTGGAGCGGAAGGTAGATTCAGTGAATCGAGCTGGCTCCCAAACTTCTCAAGGGCGCCCAGAAATTCTGCTCTGGATGGTTTCTTCTTAAACTTCACCGCCACGCTTGCCATATGGCCATCGGTTACCGGAACACGGACGCAGGTCGCTGAGATCACCGGTTGATGGTTGAGCTCGAGTTTTCCATCTTTGATCGATCCCAAGATTTTCATCGGTTCCTTCTCTGTCTTTTCCTCCTCTCCCTTGATGAAGGGTATCACGTTATCCATCATTTCTGGCCAGGTATCGAACGTTTTCCCAGCTCCAGAGATCGCCTGCAGAGTTGTGACGGAAACGTAAATGGGATCGAATTTCATCAGTGCGTAGATTACCGGGAGGTAGGATTGCAGCGAACAGTTTGGTTTGACGACGAGCAATCCCTTGTTCCAGCCGCGGAACTTCCTCTGGCTATCGATAAGTGACGCATGATGCGCATTGATCTCCGGCATGATAATCGGGACATCTTCCGTCCACCGATGTGCCGAGTTGTTCGAAACCACCGCGACACCGGCTTCTGCGTACCGAATCTCAAGTTCCTTGATTTTTTCCTTATCCATATCGAGCGCTGAAAACACGAGGTCCACATCTCGTGCGATCGTTTCAAGGTCGTCCTCTACTGTTTTCACGCGTACATTCCTGATTGAGTCGGGAACGAGCCTGTGCATTGTCCACCGCCCCTCGACCGCCTGCGCATAGGTTTTGCCTGCGGATTTCGGGGATGCGCCAACACAGGTGATTGCAAACCAGGGATGGTCCTCCAGAAGTGTGATGAACCGCTGACCGACCATGCCCGTTGCGCCCAGGATGCCTACTCTGAGTTTGTTTTTCATAGTATTTGGCAATAACTGACTCAGAGAGCCGTCCACCGCCCACTGCCGACGATTTCGGTGAGCTTGGATGCACTCACCCTCGCATTCCAAAAGCTGGGATCCCCCCGCCAGACCGCGTGGCGGGCTGGTCTCTCGCAGGCGAGAGAGGGATGAACGCTGTTCAACGGCCAGGGTGAGTGAGAAGTTCACCGGACAAGGATTATTGCCAGCTACCCCCTTTACTAAACGGAGAAG
>JBHHZW010000624.1:0-1711 GCA_046758305.1 Bacteroidota bacterium
TGGGTAAAGCAGACGCGGGCGTCAATCTCCCGGACCATCTCGAGGGTCGAGCCGCTCGCGCCGCCAACATCCAGCACATTGATCTCATCACCGGTGATCTGGGACAAGATCCGCTTTAACGTCAGCTTATGGATGAAGAGCTGCACAGCGTACGCCAGCGCGTTGATGAAAGACGGCCGCTTTTGCCAGTACGCATGGTAGTTCGGTGGGTAGATCTCGCTCAGCCTGTCTGACGGCACGGGATCGATGAAGAGGTTTCCGCACCTTCGGCAAAGGTAGTAAGTGAACCAGTCATTAGACGAATAATATTCGCTGTCCTTCGCTCGCGCCCAGAATTCTGCGTCCTGGCCGCCGCACACCAGACAGTGAAGTTTTTCCGATCTTTCGTAAACTGTCGAGTGCTTCAGGGTGGTCATTGTGGTGTTAACCTCTTATCCATCGTGAAACGCGCAGCATGAAGATAGTACGTTGTCTAAGCGCTATCGCCGCAATCTTAGAGTGGGGAGGATGGCCCAACTTTCAGCAGGTGATCGACCAGCTTAAAAGAGCCGATGTGGGCACCGAGACCGACGGGCAGATCAAGCTACCCCGCGTCGGTCATCCGACCCGAATGCGGATCTCTCGATCTGTCATCCCCTGTCCGAATGTTAAAGCGATCAGGCTAACCGAATCCTCTTCGTGTCTGACAAATTCCACCATGAGGACTGTGCCTTGATGACTTGTTTCCGTGTGCTGGACGTGATGCTAGTTTCTGGACGGATTGGCACTCAGCAAAAGCGGTGGATGCTTCGGTGGCGACGCCGCGAGTTCCCGTTGGGGGTGGCGCCGGCACCGATGCCGAACTGACGAAACGAACGGCGACAACCTGGTTTCCTGGCTCGCCCTCGGACCCCAAAGGCGCCGGAAAGCACCGCAAGCTTCTATTCGGTGAATGACGCGCCGCGGCATCCATGATTGACACTTTTTGCCCCGCATGCTAGAAAGTCGTAGATTTCTTCAACGCCTAGTTGCGAACGATCGGTTGTTAAGCGTCGGATCGCGGGGGCGAGAGCGGGAAAATCCGGGGAACTATGCGCTCGTGACGTAGAAATGCGAACATGGCCGCACTGATTAGTAAAGTAAAGAAGAACTTTAAGAACCTGGGGGCATTCGCTAACCCGAGGAGGATCGGGTACATCATTTTCTACGTGACGAACCGCTGCAATTTCCGGTGCAAATTCTGCTTTTACTATGCGGAAATCGAGAAGGGCCGGAAGCCCAACGAGCTGTCGGTTGAGGAGATCGAGCAGATTGCCAAGTCAACGGGAGCGCTGCTCCAACTCTCGTTGACCGGCGGCGAACCTTTTGTCCGAAAGGAATTTGCTGAAATCACGAGCATTTTCGTCGAGAACACGGGGGTTCGTTTCATCACTATTCCGACCAACGCCTCGCTGACGGATCGGATGGTCCGCTATCTCGAAACAGTCCTCCCGCAATATCCCGACACGTTTATTCGCCTGACGTTCTCCGTCGACGGCATCGGCGAGGATCACGACGAGAACCGCTCGATGCCGGGCTCGTTCGACAAGATCATCGAAAGCTACAAGGCGATCAGCCCGCTACGGAAGCATTTCCGGAACCTTGTCTTGGACACGAATTCCGTTTTCACGAAGAAGACGGAGGATTCGATAGTCGATATCCTGCGGTACCTCAACGAGAACTTCGAGTTCGA
>JBHHZW010000625.1:0-1707 GCA_046758305.1 Bacteroidota bacterium
GGCGGCAACGGAGAGTGCCGGTATCTCGTCAATGATGTTCGCGATGGCACTTCCTCTTGAACAGAAGTCGGTTGTGAGGTCCGAAGCCCGGACCACCAGATCACCGATTCGCTCGCTATCGACCGTTCGTTCATTTTCCACAATGATGTTCGCACCCATCGACCGCAGGAGACTGATGACACCGGTTCGAGTAGGATTCATGCACACGCCTTTGAGCACAAGTTCTGAGTTCGGAACGACGCTTGCTGCAACGAGGAAGAAAGCCGCTGAGGAAAGATCTCCCGGAATATTCACCGACCTGCCTTCGATCTTCATTCCCCCTTCAACCTCGATAATTCTTCGACCGTCTCTTTCTCGCACCGTTAATCCGAGCATGCGTTCGGTGTGATCCCGGGAACGTACCGGCTCTTCAATGCAGGTCACCCCTTCGGCGTACAAGCCGGCGAATATAATGGCCGATTTTACCTGAGCACTTGGCAATGGTAGGGTGTATTCGAAGGGATGCAGCGCATCAACTGCATGGATCGAGAGTGGAGGAGTATGCATCGCAGTCCCTTCGATCCGGGCGCCCATGTGGGAAAGTGGATCGATGATTCGTCTCATCGGACGACGAACCAGCGACTCGTCGCCGGTTATCTTCGAGTCGAATCGTTGGCCCACGAGGAGTCCGGTCAGCAAGCGCAACGTCGTGCCCGAATTCCCTGCGTCTAGGACGGAAGAAGGTCGCGCGAACCCGTGCAAGCCTTGTCCGTGGATCCGTACCACTCCGTCCTTGACAGCTGTCTCCACGCACAAATGCTCGAGACAGCGCAGTGTGCTTCGAGGATCGCTGGCATTGAGTGCTCCTCGAAGCTCAGACCAGCCTTCCGCCACACTGGCAATCATCATCGCGCGGTGGATGATAGATTTGTCCCCCGGCATGTCGACCTCACCACGCAACCGGGTGGCCCTAGCCACGACCCGCTTCACGGCTCCTTCAGCATTCTCATGGTGTTTTCGGAAACCTGCGACGGCTCTAGAAGAGACTTCCCTTCCATCTCCGGAGGAACGTCAACGCCCATCAGGTCGAGAATGGTTGGCGCGATGTTTGCCAGTCTGCCCTGCGATTTCAACTCTCCGTCGAAATCTTCTTTCACCAGAATGAAAGGTACGAGGTTCGTCGTGTGCGCCGTATGAGGCCCACCGTCATCGTCGATCATTTTGTCAGCGTTACCGTGATCGGCAGTGATGATGACAGCGTACCCCTTCTCCCGCGCGGTGGCAACGACCTTGCTCAGGCATTCGTCTAATACCTCCACCGCTCTGATCGTCGCGTTCATCACACCGGAATGGCCGACCATGTCGGCGTTGGCATAGTTCAGTACGATGAGTTCGTACTTGCCGCTCTTGATTTCCTCTACGACTCGATCAGTCACTTCGCGGGCGCTCATCTCTGGCTTCTGGTCGTACGTCGGGACTCCTCGCGGTGAAGGGATCAATACACGATCCTCCCCCGGAAATGGCACCTCGTTTCGCCCGCCGAAAAAGAACGTCACGTGAGCATACTTTTCTGTTTCCGCGATTCGAAGTTGCTTCCACCCGAGCCTCGAGACTATCTCGCCGAGCGTGTTCGCGAGAAAGGAAGGAGGAAAGGCTATTGGAGCGCGAAAGTCATCATGATAGTGGGTCATCGACACGTAATGAATCTCGAGCTTGCGCCGAGGGAAA
>JBHHZW010000626.1:0-1706 GCA_046758305.1 Bacteroidota bacterium
ACTCGGCTCTTGTCCCGTCTGGGAGTCGCAAGCGTGAAGCCGTTGATGACTTCTACAGGCGAATGGATGGCTTCGGAGCGCATGAAGTGATCATTGAGACGCCACAGCATAACCTCAGTCTTGCTACGATGAGCGCCACTCAAGCTGAAGAGGTCTTTTTGGCCTACCGCGAACGCTATCACGAGTTATGGAAAGATGGCCGATTTAGCATTGTAATAATCTTCCGGAACCATGGTGTTCGCGCGGGGACCTCACTCGAACACCCTCACTCCCAGCTCATTGCGACGCCGATCGTGCCGACTCACGTCCGACAGCTGCTTGAAGAAGCGATGCGCTACTACGATGACCATGGTACGTGTGTATTCTGCGATACGTCAGCGACAGAGCTCCGAAGGAGAGACCGTCTGGTGCTCGAGACGAAGAACTTCGTCGCATTCGAACCGTTTGCCTCCAGCGTCCCGTTTGAGACTACAGTCATTTCAAAAAGGCACACCGCTTGCTTTGGGAGCATTTCCGAGCGTGAGGCCCGTGAGGCAGCCAATGTCACGCAAAGCATACTACAAACCATTCACCTGAAGCTTGGAGACCCGGACTTCAACCTTGTTATCCGCACAGCCCCGTTTAGCGACGAAAACGAGGAATATTACCACTGGTATGTTCAAATCTACCCGCGGTTAACGACAATTGCAGGTTTTGAACTTGGCTCGGGTATTAACATCACGACTGCACTACCGGAGGAAACCGCAAAGTTTTTGCGCATCACGAAACTTGATCCGAAGTAAGAAACCCCGCTTCGTCAAAGGAATTAGCTTTGTTTGTCGCAAGAAATGGTTGAATGAAACAGCCAGAGGCTACGGTCGAGCTTGCACTGCACCTCGGACTGAGTGAAGAGGAATACGAACGCATCGTCGAACTCATCGGGCGGAGGCCGAATTACGCCGAACTCGGCATGTTCAGCGTCATGTGGAGTGAGCACTGTAGCTACAAGAATTCGATCGCACTCTTGCGGACGCTTCCGCGGAAGGGATCGGGGGTTCTGTTCGGAGCAGGGGAAGAGAATGCCGGACTAATCGACGTCGGAGATGGGCTTGCTGTCGCATTCAAGATCGAGAGTCACAATCATCCTTCCGCACTGGAGCCCTTTCAGGGCGCAGCAACAGGGGTTGGTGGAATTATGCGTGACATTTTTTCGATGGGAGCACGACCGATTGCAGCTCTCGATTCACTCCGTTTTGGCGACCCGAACGACAGCCGGGTGCGATATCTGTTCGATGGGGTTGTACGAGGTATTGGCAGCTATGGAAACAGCTTTGGGGTTCCCACAGTGGCAGGGGAAGTCTATTTCGACCCGTGCTATAACCAGAACCCGCTGGTCAATGTCATGGCAGTCGGGGTTGTTAAACACGAACGCGTCGTACGGGCTATAGCGGTAGGGGAGGGAAACCCGGTTATGATCGTCGGTTCGTCGACCGGAAGGGATGGCATACACGGAGCTTCATTTGCCTCTGAAGTAATCTCTGATGATTCAGAATCGAAGCGGCCGTCAATTCAAGTAGGAGATCCGTTTACGGAGAAGCTCCTCCTTGAGGCGACACTTGAAGTGATCCGAAACAACCACCTTATCGGCTTGCAGGATATGGGCGCGGCTGGAATAACGTGTTCAACGTCCGAGATGAGTGCCAAGGGAAAGAGCGGCATGCTCATCG
>JBHHZW010000627.1:0-1705 GCA_046758305.1 Bacteroidota bacterium
GAACACCCGGAGGCAACAGCTCTTTGGCTTCGGGCGCGGGAGGCCGGGAGTCCTGGGCGACGTGGCGGCTGACTCGGTTGTCGTTCTACCTCCAGCGCTCAACCAGGAACGCCATTTCGATCACCGTATAGAACTCTCGCATCGAGAATCTTGTGCCTGAGCTTGCCGATGAACGACTCCACATAGCTATTCTCTTGAGGACTCCCTACATTCACCCTGGACCGCTTTCACAGCGGCACATCAATCTCCCGATATCCATTCGTTCAAGAACGTGACCGACCATTTCATGCTGTCTCGGATTCCCTCTACCGAGCACCATTCGTTCGCGACATGATACTTATCGCTTCGGCCCAGTCCCGCGAATAATATCGGTAAATTAAACGGGGGGCGGGCATACATCGCAACCGGATCACCTGCGGCTGATATAGGCCACACTTGGTATTTCACGTTGTGCTTTTTCGTCGCTCTTATCGCTGCCTGGATCAGTGGGTGTGACGGGGGTGTTTTGCCCGGCTCGAACCCTCCGATCCGTTTGATCTCGACCATGTCGAAACCAAGTTTGTCCAAGTGTCTCCTCAGCTTTGTATAAAACTCATCCATTGTCATGCTAGGCACAATCCGAACATCGCATTTTGCCGTCGCAGACATCGGCATCAGGGTGGTAAACGGTCCCGTGTACCCACTAACGAGACCGTCAATATTTAGTATTGGACCTGCGATGAAATCGAGGACCAAATCCTTGCCTTTCTTCTTGCCCCTGAAGTGTCTGATATTTCGCGATTTCTTGACTCCGTCTTCGTTGAATTCCTCCTGAATTTGTTGATAGAGCTTTTGCTCTTCCGGAGATGGCTTGTCGACATTTTCGGTAAAGCCCGCAATGAGACACCTGCCATCGTCGTTGAGAATGCACCGTAGCGCTTCGAGAAGTTTGAGCAAGGGAGAATCGATCCAGATCATGTCCGCAGCCCAGAGGTCTTCGGCGTTTAAGGTTCCTCCCCACTCTCCTCCGCGGACCGTCAGTTCAAAGAGCGAATAACCCTTGAACCCGCAATTTATGTAGTGCCTGCCGGATTCGTCCTGGCGAAAGCCGTGAATGTAAGCTGCGTTAGCCTTCTTCAGGTCGTTTTCATATTTCTTGAGAAATTGCGTCCAACTAGGCGAGGACAACTCCTCCTCTCCATCCAGGGTGAAGATAACGTTTACCGGAATATCCCCGGTCACGTCCTCGATGGCTTTTAACGCGTACATAAAGGTTAGGAATGGGGCCCGCTGGTTAGCGGAAGCCCTTGCGACAATGGCGTTTCCTGTCCCAGGGGGACAACCGAGGGCCTCAAATTTGGAAGAGTCTACTATTTCTGCGGAGAACGGAGGAGATATCCACTCCTCAGGATTAACGGGGACGACGTCGTACAGCGTGTAGACAATAAGCGTCTTTGCCTTCGGATTCTTGGAATTCCACTGTCCAAAGACGACGGGATTGCCTGTGGTTTCGACCAAGTGAGCATCGATGGCGCCAGCACTCTTGATGAAGTCAAGGGAAAGCTCGGCGCTTTCACGGATTCCTTCTCCCGTTGTTGAAACGCCCGGTTGTCTGAGGTAACGCTGAATTTGGCTGACATAGAAATCGAAGTTTTTTTCGATGTGAGCAAAAATCTTATCCATGACGGCCTCCCTTCCAAAGGCACGACCGAGTTTGCGGGAGACG
>JBHHZW010000628.1:0-1703 GCA_046758305.1 Bacteroidota bacterium
TTCGGGTTTTGGGGTTTGCCCGCCCGCCAAAGCGGTTCGGGCGGGAGATTTGGATTTTGGGTTAAAGCTCTGGAAGTTCTAAACCCGGTTGTGCATGATACTCAGCCACTCGTTCCTTCATGAACTCTGGTTTCTCGAAGGTCTTATCGACCGCCTGAATGTATCTCAGGATCTTTCCACAAAGAGAGTTGTACGAGTCAAGCAGGTCTTTAGATAGATTCTCATCCTTGAGGGATTCAGTGTCATACAGAAATTCGATATGTTCAAGTGTTTCCTCCGCCGACCCGTAAGCACGAAAAAGATAATGAATAAACTCATTCTTATATCGCCGAAGCGCATATCCTTCGACGATGTTTGCTGAGACAGACTTCGCCGACCGTCGAATTTGACTCCCTTCTTCATACCGTTCAAAGGGAGGCAGGCTCAGAGTCATCTTGTGAACCCGCACTGCCGATAGATGAGCAATCTGGTAAATCTCCAATTTCTTGTATCCCTGCTCCACAGTTTTTCCTCCTTACCCAAACCTCTAACCACAAACCTCGCTCAGTGAATCTCGATTCCGTGCTTTGCCTGGAATGCTCTGAGTGCCTCCCACGTGAGTGGCTGCGGCAGTTGCTTCATCAACTCATTCCACGTAATTGCCTCCGTACCATCATCTTTTCTCACCATCGAAATGCATCCTTCGACGGGACAAACGAGGAAGCAGAGCTGGCATCCTACACAATCACTTTCACGCACCTTCGGCTGGTTCTTGCCGTTATGAGGCCTAATGTCAATGCACTGGTGTGCGCCATCCTCGCAGGCGATGTAGCAGAGGTTGCACTGGATGCATTTCGATTCATCGATCTGAGCTACAGTCTTGTAGAGAAGATTCAGGTCTCCAAAATCTGTGATGCTGAGGAGTGATTTACCGCGTATCTCATCGAGGGAATGAAATTCCTTTTCCTCCATCCAGTTCGTGAGTCCTTCCATCATGTCATCAATGATACGGAACCCGTAGTGCATCACGGCCGTGCACACCTGTAGGCTCGTTGCGCCAAGGAGAATGAATTCCAGTGCATCGCGCCATGTTGAAATGCCACCGACGCCAGAAATCGGGAGGTTGATCTCCGGATCAAGAGCAATCTGGGACACCATATTGAGCGCGATGGGCTTCACAGCAGGGCCGGCATAACCGCCGTGTCCGCCTTTGCCGTCAACAGCAGGCTTCAGCTCGAACGTATCGAGATCAACACCCATGATACTGTTAAGGGTGTTGATGAGTGAGAGACCATGCGCGTTCCCTTTCTTAGCACCTCGTCCGGGGAAGCGAATGTCGGCGACATTGGGGGTGAGCTTGACCAATACCGGAATGCTGGATACTTCCGTAACCCATTCGGTAATCATCGCACAATACTCAGGTACCTGTCCAACAGCAGAACCCATGCCCCGCTCGCTCATGCCGTGAGGGCATCCGTAGTTGAGCTCGAGGCCATCGCACCCGGTGTCAATCGTGCGCTTCACAATCTCGTGCCACGCTTCTCGTTTTGATTCGACCATCAGCGAAGGGATCACCGCACGCTCAGGCCAAAGTTTTTTCGTTTCAGCGATCTCTCTCAGGTTCACGTCAATCGGGCGGTCGCTAATCAGTTCAATATTATTGATGCCGAGGATCTTTTGCCCGTTGTAGTCGATCGCCCCGTAGCGGTTCACGACGTTCATTA
>JBHHZW010000629.1:0-1703 GCA_046758305.1 Bacteroidota bacterium
ATTCATGGTCTTCATCGCTGCGCTTCCCTAAAGCTCGAGAAGGCAGCCTCTGCGTGGGTGGCGACCCAGGGACCGGGTTACTGCGACTTCAGCAAATGGCTTCCGCCGCGCTTTAACGACGGCGAGCGAAAGGCGGGGTCCAACATGACGGCTGATTCTTTTCTCTTGAACGAGCTCGAGGTCGGTCAACACCCTGTGGAATTCCTCTTTCGCAATGCAAGCAGTCGCCGAGTCCCTGTCTACATCATCCTCGACCTTGCCGTGCCTTGGCTAAGAGTGGTAAAGCCGTTCCCCAAGGACTTTGGGTTGCAGGTTTATGTCTACTCCAACGACCACAAGCCTCCCCACATCCACATCGAATGCCCTCCAGGGACCCGACGAGCTCGTTACCGGTGGCCTGAGCTCACACCCCTGCCTCGTGATTCCCGCTTGAGAGCCAGCGAAGAGAAGCGTCTTCGCCAATATGTTGACTTGTACGGCCCCGCCATTGGTCGTAAGATCACGGCAATCGCATGGAAATAATGCTTAGCTATGACGTGGAGCTGAATAACAAAAAGATGGAGCGAACACAGAAAACACGTTGCTCAGCCTAAAGGTTATCCGGCAGTCGTGAGACCATAGGTTGTGAAAAGTAAAGGAGGCAAAGATGCCAACTGCTCGCTTCGTTTTTGACAAGTGTATTCAGGATTCACGGGACTATGGCAGTGATGACGAGCACATGGTTTCGCGAATGTTCTTCACTATAGAAGTGGGAGGGCGACGCTACGACGGGTTACATGTCGATGTGAAACAGACCGTCGGACCGAGCTATGAAGACGGACCGATTGAAGTCAATGCTCCAATAGGCGCTGGCTACAAGGGACCGTTCAATCACGAAGCATTCCGCGCAGCTGCCGAGAAGTATTATCGGGGTCTTGTGGGCTCCACCAGTAAGGGAATCCGTATTGGCGGCGGCGCTAAAAACATTCGGATGAGGAAGCACACCTTCCAAAAGCAGGAAATTGTAGAGTTTGAAGTCTCTGGCCAGGATGTTTCGTGGTAGCCAGATAACCACCGGTTTGAGACAGATCTTCGTCCCTTCGCTTTGTGGACGGGACTCGGCTGCTCAACGTGAACGTTAGCCGCGATCGCACAGAGTCCTTTTCGGACACCCTCTTTCCTGGTACTATTGGGAGGTGAGGAGGAATTGAGCCACGAGAAGGATTTCCAAGGTCAAGGTATTGCCGGGATATCGGCTAGAGCTTGAATTTGATGACGGGGTATCCGGAACTGTGGACCTCTCGGAAGCCGTCGGCAAAGGCGTGTTCGCCTTTTGGCGCGACCCGCTCGTGTTCGATCAGGTTCGTATCGGTTCATCCGGCGAACTTGTCTGGGGCGACCGGATTGATCTGTGCCCGGATGCGCTCTACCTCAAGGTGACGGGCAAGAAGCCGGAAGATATTTTCCCTGCGCTACGCGATCAGCCTACCCATGCCTGAGATCAGCCGGTTCTTCGGCATCGTCATCAAGATGTTCTTCGATGATCACAACCCGCCACACTTTCATGCGGAATATGGCGGCGACCTTGCGCTGATCGACATCCGCACTCTGGCCGTGTTTTCTGGCCGATTGCCGCCTCGCGTAACAGGGCTCGTGATCGAGTGGGCAACGCTCCATCAGCAGGAGCTTCTCGCCGACTGGGATAGGGCACGGGCGCGAGAGGA
>JBHHZW010000630.1:0-1702 GCA_046758305.1 Bacteroidota bacterium
GCGTGGGATATAGGAAAGGAACTGAAAAACCGTCAGTCGCTCCAGGTCGCTGAGGGGGCCAAATTATGGGAACAATCAATTTTGCCTGGTGGAACCTCCAAAACTTCTTTGACACTGACGACGATCCCATCTCCAAGGATTTCGAGTACACGACGGAAAAGGGCTGGACACAGGAGGTGTTTGATGCAAAGAAAAATAGCCTGGCCAAGGCCTTGAAGGCCGTGCACAATGGAGATGGACCGGAATTGCTCGCTGTTGCGGAGATTGAGAAGGACGGCCTCCTGGAGGAACTCATCGAGGACATCGGGAATCCTCACTTGAAGGTTGTTACGGATTCGAAGGGCACAAGCGATCTTCGGGGAATTGATGTAACCATAGCATATGACAAACGCAAACTTATCGTTAAGTCCAAGGCGTCCCATCTGATCCATTTGAGGTATCGGACACGAGATGTTTTCGAGGTCGTTTTCGAGGTTAAAGAGACAGGAGAAACATTCGTCGTTATTAGCAGTCACTGGCCATCCAGGGTGCTGGGAAAATATCGGAGCGAGCCCTTGCGTATCGCTGTGGCCGAGCATATCGCCTATTTAGTGGAGTCCCACGTCAAGGTTGAGCCAGCGGAATACGAGAAATTGCGGGCTCAAGAAAATCTAACTCCAGTGAAGGAAAAATGGGAGACGAAGGTCATAGTTGTGGGCGACTTCAACGACGACCCGAGTGATCGGAGTGTAGTCGATCACCTGCGGGCGTCGAACGACCTGGATCGTGTCATAGGGAAAACAAATGACATCGATGGCTTCGAAAAAGAAACCGCAGACTACAGAGTCGAAGACGTGTTTCTTTTCAATGCCACCTGGAAGTTTCTTCCGGAGCAAAACGTGGGCACTTACTTCCTAGATAGGCAGGGAAGCGGCGAGAGATTTGTCAACCGCTATCAGGTTCTTGACCAATTGGTTGTGAGCCGCGGTTTGTTGACTGCAACCGGGTTGAGCCTCGATTTGGACAGTGTTGACATCTTCCGCGATTCTCTGGTAGCAACGCCTAGTGGGCGTCCTCGCCCATTCAGCAGGAAGACCAGGAAAGGCACATCCGACCATTTGCCACTGACAGCCGTGTTAAGGTACTAGGCGATGGACATTTACCGGTTTCTTTCTGAACACAACATCGAATATGAACGCCATGATCATCCTCCGGTTCTTACCTGCGAGGAGGCGGATCGTCTTGTGCCTGACTTGCCAGCGGTAAAGACGAAGAACCTCTTTCTTCGCGATAGGAAGGGTCGGCGCCACTTTCTCGTCGTTGTTGGATACGAGAAAGTGGTTGATTTGAAGGGGTTATCACCTGTTCTTGGCGTCAGTAAACTGAGTCTTGCTTCTCCGGAACGCTTGCGGAGATATCTTGGTGTGGACCCCGGTGCCGTCACAATTCTAGGGGTTGTCAACGATTTAGACAAGGAGGTGGAGGTCCTTGTCGATGAAGATTTGTGGGGCTCGAAGGCTTTTCGATGCCATCCTCTCATCAACACGAGCACGTTGGTAATCTCGAGGGAGAACATGGAGCGTTTCTTGAGTATCACGGGACATAAAGTTCGAGTACTCGACATCCCCGGTAGGGGCTAAAGCTATTGACTGAAGTTTGCTGAATAAGGGATTAAGGCAATGACTGATGTTTTGGAAAAGTTAAAAGGTGGGGATCGGCGTTC
>JBHHZW010000631.1:0-1699 GCA_046758305.1 Bacteroidota bacterium
CAACGCCCCAAACCAAAGAAAAAAAAGAAATGATAGGGGGTTTTTCAGCAGAATCTCTATACAAGCCTGACCGTCTCCTAGCCTTTTACAGTCGTGAATGAAACCCCACGTGCTTGACGGGTCTCCGGAAACGCTGGAAAATCTCCCGTATCTTTTGAAATTGTGGCTTGGTGCTATACTGACCAGCATAATTATAGTGGTTGGACGGCTGCGAGAAGCGTAATGCGCATTGCGATTGACACCAACGTGCTGGTCGATTGCGAGCAAGCCGCTGCGCGCGCTGAGGTGCTGAACTCGTTGGCTCGACAAGGATATCCGCGAGGACACGAGCTCTGCGTTCCCGCCATAGTCGCGTCCGAGCGTGGCCTCGAGGGCGTGCTTGTGAAGAATTTCGCCGAGTTTGAGTCTCGCCTATCTGCCATCGGTCTCGTCGACGTTGAATTGCTGTCGCCGATGCTCTACCTAGACGTCTGCTTCCTTGGCCATGCACTCCTCTGTAACGACGAAATGAAGGTGTTGGAGCAAGAGATCCACGAAGTTCTGTTTCCTTCGCTCCCCTTCGTGTATGCGGACTACTGCGCTAATGCTGGGATCGAACCCGCGGCGGATAGGTGCGATCGGAAGTGGAGAAATGCCAAGTGTGACGTACAGGTGGTGTGGGCGCACGTTTGGCACCAGACCGACGCCCTGGTGTCCGCCGATAGCAACATGCACAAAACCAGCAAGAAATCGCGGCTGGAGAATTTGACCGGCGGACGGCCGATACTTCATCCGAATGATCTGCCATCGTTTCTCGCAGCGGCGGCGGTCTAACATTGCGTGCAGCAGACAGGCGTTTGGGTGGCTGTCGCCCGCGCCGGCCGATAGAAGACTTGGAGTGCTATCGAGGGCAACGACATGTTATTGGACCACCCGCAGCTGACGCTTGCGTTAGAATCCAACCATAATTCTTGACAAAGCACCAATAATGGTATAATAATTATACCATGCTACCTTTTGAATTTGACGGTAAAAAGAGTAAATCAAACCATTCCAAGCATGGTATCGATTTTATTGAAGCTCAACATCTGTGGGATGATCCTGATCTACTTGAGATTCCTGCCAGAACTACAGATGAGCCAAGGTTCTTAGTTATAGGAAAAATCAAAGGCAACTACTGGTCCGCCGTCATTACATATCGTGATGAAAAAATCCGCATCATTTCTGTGCGGAAATCTCGTAAAGAGGAGGTCGAATTCTATGAAAGCTAAAGATTTTGATAAACAATTTGATGAAGGCTCAGATGTATCTAAATACTTGGATATCTCCAAGGCTCGCAGGCCAGAGCATGAACCAAGACGAGTCAATGTTGACTTTCCTTGTTGGATGATTCATTCCCTTGATAAAGAAGCCAAGCGTTTAGGTGTAACTCGCCAATCAGTAATAAAAATGTGGCTGGCAGAACGGCTGGAAAAACAACCATAGATCTAACAAGCAATTCAACGCTGACGTCAAACCCGTCGTTTCGCTTTGGGTTTGCCGCCGGTTACTTGCAACGTTGAGTCTGTAGAAAAAGTCTAAAAAGCCTTATAATAAGGGCATCTCATCTTCATCAAATCTCACGAGAACAGTTAGCCAGGAGGAGACCTGCCACGTTTCAAAGAATACTCCTACGATCAGGGTAAGTTCATACCCATGTAGGGGGTCTGACTTTGATTTT
>JBHHZW010000632.1:0-1698 GCA_046758305.1 Bacteroidota bacterium
GGTTCGGAAAGATTGAGCCCCAAGCAAACCAATACGCATTGTAGGACCTGATTGGTCGCAGTTGCTCTCCTTTCCTTGGACCTTCAACCGCTTCACCCAAAATGTTCCAGACCGTTCCTTCATTGTCAACCAGATCGAATGGATAGATAGACGGCGAATCCGTCTTGACATCGAATTGAAGACGAGTTCCATTAAGCGACCGACTCGAATAGCTCACGATGATGTTATCAGGGCCGGAACCGGCCACCACAACGGGCTGGGTTCCTGCTTCATCATTGATAGCTCGGATCTGCCCCTCGAAGAGCTCAAATGGATACGCTTTTGCCCGCCTCTCAATGCGGTCAAGAATGATTCCATGAACTCGCGCTTTGCGTGGCAGTCGCTTATCGTCGAAAGAAATCGGAAAGAGCAGAAAGGGGTCTGTCTTGTAATTTCCATACGGAAAAATTTGATATGGCCTTTCAAAACCCGTCTCATTCGAGAGCACAAGCGAGTTGGGGAACATCTTTTTCCAAGTAGCCCAAGTCGTCTCGACGAGGGGAACATGAACTGCCAGTTGGCCGCGGAGACGCCCGTTCACACACCAAAGAAGCATTTGCGACCAATTGCTGCCCGTCAAACGATCGTAGGGGATCAAATTGTTGTTCCACAGAAAACCCGAAACCCCAAACGTGGTCCCAGTCGCAACTTCCACCGATAATCTTGTATCGAATCCAACGCCAGACCCAGTGAGAGGACAATAGGTGACCGCAATCCACTTGCGATCAAATTTATCGTTGACGATTTCATGCCAATCTAAGATCTTATGTGGGTACGCTTTCACGGTATTTTCGACTTTGATTCCGACGACAAGGTCATCTTCCTGTAGGTAGGACGTGGCTGCAACGGACTCGAACGGGGGTTCCACCAGAGCGTAAATTCCGTCCTTTCCGGGTCCCCCATCCTCTATCCCTTGGATAAACCAGACGTATTTGTCGTCGTTCGAACTTGTAGATGTGTCCGGAAGCTGTCCCGAGTCCACGGGGTTCTGAGCGCTATCACCGGTGAACGAGAAGACATCGGGATCGCTAGAACAACCTCCAAGTGAGAGAACCAGAACAAACCAGGCAACGAAGAGCGGACCTGTCCAGATGGATAAAAACTGAATCATGAAATGTTACCGCGAGATTGTTTCCACAGCATTACGAACACTCTGAAAGGCCTGACCGTTCCCTGTTCGGGGGAGCCTCGAAGGTTCGGCAGGTTTCGACGAATACAGCTGAGAGGCTACGGGGAATGTGGAGGATGAACTACCGTCAGTTGGTCAGCCGCTGAGCTGCTAAGAGGGTGTTCTTCATCAACATCGCAATCGTCATTGGACCCACACCGCCCGGCACCGGTGTAATCGCACTCGCCACTTCACTCGCAGATGCAAAATGCACGTCACCAACGAGTCGATAACCGTTTCTTGCCGAAGGGTCATCGATGCGATTCACGCCGACATCCACTACAATGGCTCCGGCCTTAATCATTTCTCCCGTGATGGACTCAGGCCGGCCCATCGCTGCGACGAGAATGTCCGCCTGCTTCGTGTAGCGAGTGAGATCCTTAGCTCCGGTATGACAGACGGTCACGACGGCATTCGCACCCTTCTGTTTCTGGAGAAGAATGTTTGCAACCGGCTTTCCAACAATGTTGCTGCGACCGACGACCACGATG
>JBHHZW010000633.1:0-1698 GCA_046758305.1 Bacteroidota bacterium
GGCGATGGTACATCAAGGGTGGGCTCTTTCTACCCGATTACGGTTGGCGCCTCGACGATCACACTTCGTACGTTCGAGGAGGTAATCTTGGGTTTTTGGCAGGTATACCGTTCATTTCGGTTTGATCTTCGTTCCCAATTACAAAGACGTAGGCTTTGAACTGGGTGGCAGTATCGGTAATTTGTTTCTCACCGCAGGGAGCTTTAACGGAACCGGAAATCTTGGACCGCTGAGGTTCGCCAGGGATCGAGCGTTCGTGGGAAGAGTAGAGTATCTTGTGAGCGTGGCCAGTCTCAAGTTGCGTGCCGGTGCGTCGTACTATAATTATGTTAACTATCACATGGGAGGATTCACCGCAGGTATTGGTCACGAGCGATTCGCGATTCTCGGAGAAATCGACTGGACGGAGAACAGTCTCGACCCTGGCACTGGTAAGATCCTCGGAGGTCGGAAAACAATGGCGGCATTCACCGAGCTGGCCGTGCTGGCGACAGATGGTATTTGGGCGATCGTCAAGTACGACCTCTTTGATCCGAACCAAGGAGTGGCGAACAACGACGTGAGCAGGTTGACGGTGGGACTCGAGATTTTCGCATATCCGATGGTTGAAATCCGGCCCCAGTATCGCATCGAGATGGAGGACCCAGGCGTGGACAACAACCTATTCCTTGTGCAGACCCATTTTTGGTTCTAATGTCTGAGCGGGATCCATTGAGGGAGTATCAGCGTCTTCAGTGTCTTTCGTGACCGTCGAATCCTTTCTGGCTGATTCATCAGCTCCTGGACCGCAAGTCAAGAAGACCCAGGCGACCTGCGATTAAGGAGGAGCAGATGGCTAAGGAGACAATCGATGTGATCGCCGACCGGATCAATCGAGGGCGGAGAAGAATTGACCGGCAGTGAACTCGTAATTATCGTTATGATGAGCTGGTGAAACAGTAACGACGATTATCAACCGCTTAGAACGATTACGTAGGAGGTGGGGAGAATTCAAATCCTCCTGAGAACATCGGGGAGGTTCTTAGGACATTCTACAGCCTCACTCCACCTTCTGCACCTTTACCATATTGGTGGCTCCTTTCTCCATCAGGGGGATTCCAGCGGTCACAACGATACAGTCTCCCTTCTGAACGTATCCTGCCTCGAGAAGCTTCTCCTGAACGAGTTTGAGCGAACTATCGAAGTCTGACATCTTCTCAACGATGATGGATCGAACTCCCCAGTACAGATTCAGCCGCCGCACAATCTCGTCGCGCCCAGTGACAGCAACAATGCGGGCCTTCGGGCGATACTTCGCGACAAGCTGCGCTGACCGACCGGAGTGAGTTAACGGAACAATCGCCGCAGCATCGACCTGCTTCGCCAGCACACACGCCGCTCGGCCGATCGCATCGAATACATCTCTATCAGCGTCACTCACCATTTCTAGCTCGACCTGCAATCCCTCCTGCATTTGTGTTTCCGCCTTCCGGATGATTTTGTCCATGATCTGCACTGCATCAACCGGATACTTCCCGACCGACGTTTCTCCACTCAGCATCACCGCGTCTGCCCCGTCAAGGACCGCGTTGGCGACGTCGCTCGCCTCCGCCCGGGTTGGACGAGGGTTTTCAATCATCGATTCCAGCATCTGGGTCGCGATGATCACCGGCTTACCGAAACCGTTGCACTTCCGGATTATCATCTTCTGGATCATCG
>JBHHZW010000634.1:0-1697 GCA_046758305.1 Bacteroidota bacterium
ATCTGCGGGAGGTTAAAATCATCGATCGCCTCGTCGAGTTTCACTTTAAAGCTCTCACAAAAGATAGTAGTGGATGTAGCCCTGCGATTGCGAACCCGAAGTGTCGCATGGATGTCGGCAAAAGGCGAGTCCCCACGGTCCGACAGATATACAACATACTTTCCGGCCTTCAATTCCGCTTGCAGTAGCCATCTGCCTAGAAGAAAGCTTGCAAGAGGGCCCAGCAGTTTGGCAACAAGTGCAAGCGCTGTTCCCGTCAGCGACATGCGTGGGGATTCTCTTCACAGTATCGGACCAGGATTTTGCGGAAGTTAGCTATACGGTCGTTGTCGACCGGGTGGGTGCTGAAAATTCTCCCGAGCAACTGGTCAAGAATCCCTGTTTGCCCGTGAAACATCAAGAGCCGCCCGAAATGAGCCGCGGCGTCGTAAGGGTTGTAGCCTGCTCCAATCAGATACTTAAGGCCAATCTCATCTGCTCGTGCTTCGAGTTCTCGTTCCACATGTCGCGGCACGCGACCAAGTAAGCTTTCCTGTCTTGTTTGGTGTCTTCGTCTTGCCGCATAGTCTTTGTCAACTAAGTGTCCAAGTTCATGGCCGATAGTAAATGCCAATTCGCCTTCGTCACCTGCAAAAAACTCACACCAACGCTTTGGAATCTCAACAACGTTGTAGCCGCTATAGGCGTATGCGTTCATCTCTTCTTTGTTCGTAACAAGTATGCGGAACTCAGGCACCTTGTAGCGGCTCTCTTGAAAACGCCTAACGATGTGCTCGATAACCTGTTGGCACCTGGACTTAGCAGCCGAAACAGGCTCTGGCTCGGCCCGAGCAAATTGCACCGAATCAAGCATCGCCGAGAAAGTAGGCTCAAAGGTTTCTTTGTCAAACTCTGGCGCTGCGAATGAGAATACCCATACGCCCGTCTCGGAGCGAACAACTGCTACCCAAACCCGCTCGGGTATGTTCTCGAATGCTGTAACCAAGGATTGAATTATGCCGTTTTGCGCACCCACCAAGATGCGCTTTCGGGAGCCCTCGACCATTTGGGTTGGCCCGAACGAGACCTGGGCGGTCATTAGGCTGTTGATCACTTGTTCATTCAAGGTTTCGAGTGATTGATTTGCAGCATTTCCTTCAAGGGGCAGAAAACTAATCCAGGACCCACAAAGAATGTACGGGCCGTGCTCCGTCTGGCGAATGCCGTCCGGCGCAGCAAGGCCTAGGATTAATGCCCCAGGCTGCCTTGCTTCTTGCTCTACCAGCGCCCAGTCTGAAGGATAGGAAAGGCTCATCGTTGGAGTCTGCAATTCTGCCGTGAGGGGGCCAGGTGGAGGAAAATGGATCACCGTTTGTCCCAGGGCACTATTGCTCGATGCGAATGCAAGCACCC
Organism: Bacteroidota bacterium; assembly: GCA_046758305.1. Lineage (GTDB taxonomy): Bacteria > Bacteroidota > Ignavibacteria > UBA10030 > JAZGDE01 > JAZGDE01. The sequence continues at coordinate 1,393 of JBHHZW010000634.1, forward strand.
AAAAGACAAAAAGTATTATTCCGCGCATAGGAATCCTCCCACTTCGCTCGCAACCGCCAAGATTATAGCTGAGAGTTAATCGGCAGGCGACTGAAATTGACCGGGCGATTGGCACAGCGGCCGCCGCATTCCCACCCGGCTCTATAACGGCTACGAGAAATACGTCGCCCACCTCTACGCGTAGTCGGTTGGCGGCGAACTCGGCGCGGTCAGCCGGTGGGGATCGTAGCGGAAGGGCTAGCGGGAGCGGCGGCCCTTGAAGCGCTCGCGGGATTCCACTTCGCTCCGCCACCAGGTGCGGGCGC
>JBHHZW010000635.1:0-1697 GCA_046758305.1 Bacteroidota bacterium
AAAAGAGATACCGTTTAAGCAAGGAAACTCATTTTCGTGATTCTGCGCAAGGCGCGCGTTCGCAACTCACAATGGTACCATTGATTACCAACGTGGCAAAGCTCTTTTCGCCAGTAAGCTCGACCCACGACGGCGAAACCCAACACGTTGCCCCATACTTTGGATCGTCTGCCCCCCACTTTTCGAATTGAGGCGCCGTATAATTTCCTTTTTGGCCAAAACGGGGGTATACACAGGTATAGTCAACGATCAGTGCTTCGGGCCTTCCGTTTCTCCTTCCTGCTCAGGAAGTTGCGTGCCATGAGAAGCAGTACCTGCTCTTTCGTTTCCGAGATCAATCGTTGCTTGGGGAGCGTGTGGCGCGTTATGGTTTCTCGAGGTTCAAATCGTGTTCTCAGTCTTCGGGGACACCGTGTTGAACGATATGTTCATATATGGCCCCCCACGGCACGCAGCACGATTTCGTGTTCAACCGCTGTGAAGCCTACACTTTGGGGGATGGTTTCGTTTTCGGTGGAGGTGTAACGAACGCCACCGCTAATCGCTGTTCGGCTCACGACGCCGAAGTAGGATTCAAGATGTACGGCGACAATATCGTTCTGACAAATTGCCTGGGCTATCATAATGAAACTTCCAACCTGGAGTTAGATTGGGACGGAGAGGCTGGCACCACCGTAGCTCGGAACTGCACTTTCATGGATTCACAGGTTTACAACGTCTGGGTGGAGCATGGCAGCGATTCTTTGCACATGTATAACTGTATCGTGGCCGGGAGCGATAACATTGGCCTGGCATTCGAGCAGAGGAATGCAACCAACTACCGAGGCGACTACAACATCTTCCATGACGACGACGGAGAGATGGTGATCTCGGTCGGATATGAGGACGAGTTTACTGTGGCTCAGGTTGAAGCTGGAAATTGGACTGCTTACAGCGGTCAGGACCAGCACTCTTTCGTTTGTTCCGACGCGAACTCTCAGCTTTTTGAGGACTTGGCCAACCGGGACCTTCATCTCAAAGCGGGGAGCATGGCCATCGATGCAGGGACCTCGGAAAATGCTCCGTCAGTTGATCGTGACGGGGTGAGCCGACCGCAGGGCGCGGGCTTTGACATCGGCGCTTACGAGAGGAAATGGAGCGAGAATGAAGGGGCCGCACCTGTGGGGCCGGGCGGCTATTAGAGAAAAAAGGGCGTCGCGAATTCCCCGTTGCAGCCTCGGATGCACGAGGTTCATGGATGGGTGATTTCAGCCAGTTCCTTGAGGTAGCCTGATAATCCTGTGAACGTCAGAAGGGCACCAGAAGAAAGGAGGAGAACGATGACAATGAGAAGATGCGTGAAGAAAGCCCCTTGGCCCGGGCTCCTCGCCGTTGCTCTGGCCGCCGTGATTGAGGTTTCAGGCTTCGAGGTTGCTGAACCGGCTGTGCAAGGTCCGCTGCAAGATCAAAAGATTCTCGCACGCGACTTTACGCTCCCCACGGCGCTATTCGCGGCCAATAGCGCCTGGAACCAGAAGGCTGTGGATGCAGCGGTCTTGCCGGAAAGCGATCAGCAAATCCTGGTTACCTATCGCGTTCTTCGCGGCGACACCACCACGCTTTATCCGCAAGGGGAGCTGCCGCCCACAACCTGGCCATTCATGGATGTGGCTTACGATGAGTGGACTGTCCCCGTCTTTGGCGCCGGCACGGGGCAG
>JBHHZW010000636.1:0-1695 GCA_046758305.1 Bacteroidota bacterium
ATACCAGCGTTGGCGAAGAGAAGTGTAGGGTCTTCCCAGGGAATCACCGGTGCGCTCGGAACGATCCTGTGCCCGCGCTCTTCAAAAAACTTCAGAAAACTCTGCCGGATATCACTGGCTCTCATGTGGCGAAGCCATCCTCGACGAATCGAGTCGTCGACCTTTGGGAGAGGAGAGACATTTTGATCATACTTCGATTTGAGTGTGGAGTGCGATCTCTTCAAGAACGCCGTTTACTTTCAGGCACTCAGCCATGTCGCCCGTGAAGACGAGAGCTTTGCCGTTCGAATGGGCCTCCCAGGCCAGAGACTCTGCCTTGGTCGTGTCGCATTTGAGCGCCTTAATGAGCTGTCCGACCACTTCATCGAATGTATGCACCTCATCGTTAAACAGGATGACCTTTGCAGGCTCATAGGTCAGTACTTCGACCTCTTTTTCAGGCTTGATGATAGTCTGGGTGCTCATGGCGACTTAACAAATCCGCGTGCAACACGGCCTGAATGTGACGAAGCCGTCTGCCGAAGGCATCCCCTCGTAGTGCTTTGTGGCTTCGCCGTGTGACCTTCGCGAAAACGCTTTATTATACGAAAAAGGGGAGATTATATCAAGGAATGAAACTACAGGGGGTGTCCGAAGACCTGGGTGTAGTATGCTTGCCCGTCTCTGCCGAGGTAGATTCCGACGCCGAGTTCTGTGAACTGGTTGCTGAGGATGTTTGCGCGGTGATCGCTGCTCTCCATCCAACCCTGAAAGACTTCATTTACAGACTGGTTGCCTGCTGCGATATTCTCAGCGAGAGTGATGTACGTATATCCAAATTTTCGCGCGCGTTCGGTGGGGGTTTCGCCGTCGGGGTTGATGTGCGAAACATATTCCCGTTCCGCCATGTCGAAACTGTGATACCGTCCGATCTCAACGAGGATCCTATTTATTCGGAGAGCGGGAAGTCGATGCTTTCCACGTTCGCTGTTGGTGAGTTCCACGAGGAGGAGTTCGTCTCCTTCGAGGTTCTGCCGTGGCATCTCAGACGGCTGGGTGCTTTTGCAATGAAGTCCGCTGACGACACAGAGAACGATTAACATCGACGAAAACACGCGCTTCATATCACATCATATCGACAATCGTTCGGCCGTATTCGGAACACTTCACTTCTTTTGCACCTTCCATCAAGCGGGCGAAGTCGTACGTCACCACTTTGGATCCAATGGTTTTTTCCAGTCCCTTGATGATCAAATCCGCGGCTTCTCTCCAGCCCATGTAACGCAGCATCATTTCGCCACTGAGAATCAGAGAACCCGGATTGACCTTGTCTTGACCGGCATATTTCGGTGCGGTTCCGTGCGTTGCTTCGAAAATAGCATACCCGCTCTGGAAGTTAACGTTCCCGCCCGGAGCGATACCAATTCCCCCGACCTGGGCGGCAAGGGCGTCGGAAATGTAATCCCCATTTAGGTTCAGCGTCGCGATGACATCGAACTCGGCTGGACGGGTAAGTATCTGCTGCAAGAACGCGTCTGCGATGGCGTCTTTGATCAGAATCTTGCGTTGAGGGACCGAACCAGCGGATTCGTCCCAGGTGATCACGCTATCCCGAAACTCTTCCTTGGCGACCTCATAGCCCCATTCGCGGAACCCGCCTTCGGTGTACTTCATGATGTTCCCTTTGTGTACAAGGGTAACCGATTTCCGGTTATT
>JBHHZW010000637.1:0-1694 GCA_046758305.1 Bacteroidota bacterium
ATTGAAATAGCACCACTGTCAGAATAGGCAAAAGCAACAAAAGCCCCCTCCTCCTAACCTGCGGAAAAGGTCGGCCTTCAATGTCTCATGCTCTCACCTCCTACATTGGCTATTGGCTGCGATGGAGGCAACGGTGGCTAAGTGTCGGTCAATATCTACTTGTAGCACACACTGAAGACTGGAATATGCTCCCCTGGAAATCCAGCCATCAGTCAGCCTTTACGGCCAAATCGCGTTTCACTCCGACGAAAGCGGCTTCTTCTAACTCTACTCGTTCTTGAATGATGTGCGTGAGCCACTCCTCGACACTTGTTTTTCGATGCAGTCGAGCCAGGAAAGCTGCGCGTGCAGCAAGGTCGGCAGGAATAAACAGAGAAGCTGGCTTAGTTCTCCGCACATGAATAGGTTTTTCCCAAGCCGAATCGTCGCCAGCTTGTGCCACTACAATCTGGTCAATGTCTTGCTCGGATAGGTTCTTCTTGGTTTTATCTCTCGCGCTCATATGTCCCCCCCCGTAATGATACGGACAACATTCCCTGGTTTGAGTTGAAAGATGATTTTGAGACGCCGCCCGCCGATGGTTCTCCCAATCAACTGATAGCGGTCACGGTACGATTTGTTGCGTCGCACTTCAAAGTCGGAGAAGAAACATTCCGCTGCTTCTTCAAACGTGATGTGGAGCGGGCGTTTTTCCACATGTATCCCCAAACAGGGGCCTTTTGCGGAAACCCGTGGGACATGCCTCGTTGCTCAATATCATACACCAGAAGCCCTTGCAGGTCAACCGCCAGTACGATGCCCAGTCCGAATGGCAAAAGCGGGAGGCGCTTTAGACCTCCCGCTTCGCTTTTGGCCCCCTCTTCAGCGAGGGCAATACTGGACCTGAGAGGATCGGGTGAGTGGATTATCATCTCACGTCAAGTAGTCTTTTCGTAAGGCTGGATGGTCTGTAATCCTGGAATAAAGCGATAATGTTTCTGGTTGAACGTGTACAACGGTACGTCCAATGCTACCGCTGTTTGACCGATGAGCACATCGAGCAGTCCAGCATTGTGACTAAGATGGTACTCTGTGAAAACGTCGAGTGCCTCATCACAATCCGCAGGCGCGAGCCACACTATCCCGTAAGTCGCCAACTCGTGCCGCAATCTCTTTTGCTCCGCCTTGTTTCTGCAACCTTGAATCAGTTCCATCACGACGTATCCAGGTAAGAGCAGCTCTTCTTCGTCGTCTAGAGCGTCGAACCACCTCGTCGCCGGCGGATATTGACGCAGTAGGTCAATCATCACGTCACTGTCTAACAAAATCATAGTCGATGTCTCCGCGCCGTTGAGCTTGTTCCCTCAAGCGACGAGCATAGGCTGCACTGTCTCGAATGTCGTCGCGGTCTTTCCACAAGCCAATCAGCCCCGACTGCCGCAACTGACGCACGGTTAAGTGCGAACGTGGCGTGGTTTTCAGAGGTTGAGGCAACACAATAATTTCAACAACTTGGCCCTTCCTGTAAGGTATCCCTCTGACTAGGACCTCACCATCTTTGGCAACAACTTGTTGAACTCGAACAGCTTCCATAGATATCACCTCCTACGTTTTAATCAATTGCTTCGCCACTCTGCAGCGTGACAATTGTAGAGCAACGGCGGCGGCAACTGTTTATTATGCAAGCATTTCTTCCGCATAATACCTCAGTCGAA
>JBHHZW010000638.1:0-1691 GCA_046758305.1 Bacteroidota bacterium
TTCAAGAAATCGCGACTCGAAGTCTGGGTAGAGATCGCTGTGGACGTAAATGCGCTGCACTTTGATGCAGATTTGACCAGCGTTCGCAAAGGAACCAACGGCAGTCCGTGTTACGGCAACGTCGAGATTCGCGGTTCGATCGATAATAACCCCCGCGTTGCCACCCAGTTCGAGCAGGACTTTCTTCTTCCCTGCCTTCGACTTCAGGTACCACCCAACTTTCGGACTTCCGGTAAAGCTCAACATTTTGAATCGATCGTCAGTGGCAAGCTGCTCTGCAACAGGGATCGAACAGGGCAGAACGTTCAATGTCCCCGGCCACGCGCCCGCCTTCAACACGATCTCTCCGAGGGTCAAACCGGTAGTCGGACATTGGGGAGGTGGTTTCAGGACCAGCGTGTTGCCGGTGGCGATGCAGGGCGCAACTTTGTGCGCGACGAGGTTCATCGGAAAATTAAATGGCGAAATCGCCGAGATCGGGCCGATCGGAAATCGACGGACCAATCCGTACCTCCGTTCTGAATGAGAAGCGAGGTCGAGCGGAACCATCTCTCCATGGATTCGCTTTGCTTCTTCGCTCGCGATGGTGAATGTCATGATCGCTCGTTCCACTTCAGTGCGGCAATACTTGATGGGCTTGCCGGATTCAGTTGTCATCACCTTCGCAAGATCCTCTTTGCGTCTGCTGATTTTCTGAGCAACATTGTACAGAATCTCTGAACGTCTGTAGCTTGGCAATGTCCGTGTAACTTCGTAAGCCTCCTGGGCGGCGCTGATGCTATCCTCCATGTCCTTCTTCTGGGCCTGATAGACTTCGCTGACCAGTTCCCCGCTGTACGGATTGTTGATGACCTCCGTTTCTGAGGAGGTGCGCCATTCGTCGCCGACCAAGAATTTATGCTCTTTTGGCATTGCCCCTCACCTTCTACTATTCAATCCCCCTTTCCCCTATACTATGCCGAAGGCATCCCTTCCCTACCACAAATTGTCACAAGGTGACCACTTCGTGGGTCCCGTCGGGAAAGGGGGACCGAGGGAGATTCCCAATTCATCTTCAGTTCGAACGGAGTTCCTCGGTTCTCTATGTTGGCCGAATTCTCAGGGGACCTGCGGAGGACAAACCTTATGTTTTCCTGATTTTTTTCTTTATCTGCTTCTTAACAGGTTTCTTCTGTTGGACGGGTTTTTCCCCAAGCAGCTGTTTAACAGAAGGCACCACCTCACGTATGCGCCGAATAATTCTCTTGTTGGTCTCCCTCAGTTTGATTTCCACTCCATTGCGTTCGCTAAGATTTCTCTCTCCAATTATGACCTGGATGGGGATACCAAGAAGGTCAGCATCCTTGAACTTAAACCCCGGTGACACATCGGTACGATCGTCGTATAGTGTCTCCAGGCCTGAACTCAAGAGCTGCGGATACAGTGATTCCGAAACATGCTTGACCCGTTTATTCTTCATGTTCACAGCGATCAAATGGACATGGTACGGTGCGAGCGCTCTGCTCCAACTGATACCGTTCTCGTCATGCCGCTGTTCGATATGACAGGCAACAATCCGCTCAACGCCGATCCCGTAACTTCCCATCACGATTGGCCTCTCTCTGCCGCTCTCATCGTGGAAGGTGGCGCCGAGGGCTTCAGAGTATTTTGTTCCAAGCTTGAATACGTGTCCCAATTCAATGCAGTTGATG
>JBHHZW010000639.1:0-1684 GCA_046758305.1 Bacteroidota bacterium
GTACCGAACTGCGGACTTGCACCAGGAATGGCAAACGTCATCGCCATGCATGGAACCAAGTCCTTCGACATCGTCGACCAGCTGTACATTCGCGTTGGCGGACTCCCGCAGCATCCGCAGCCGCCGCTCAACTACCAGCTGGTTTTCAATCCGGAAGGACTAATCAACGAATATGTTGAAGAGGCGGAAGTGATTCGTGAGGGCAAGCTGATGCGAGTGGAATCGATGACTCAACTCGAGGAGATCGAGTTCCCTCCTCCGTTCAACGCACTGGAAGCCTTCCATACATCTGGAGGCATATCGTCGCTCACGAAGCTCTTCGAGGGTCGCGTTCGTGAAATGGATTATAAATCAGTCCGGTATAAGGGCCACTGCGAAAAGTTCAAGACCCTTCTCAAAATTGGCTTCGCCAGCAGCGAACCATTCATGGCCGGACAAGGTATTAAAACGGCCCGGGAGATGTTCGTCGAACTGCTGAAGAGAAAGCTGACATTCCACGACAAAGATGTAGTCCTCATGCGAATCACCATATCCGGACAGCGCAACAGCAATCATCGGACCTGTTGCTGGGAGATGGTCGACTACTACGACGAAAAAAACGATATCACGGCCATGATGCGGACAACCGCCTATCCAACATCGATCATTGCGCAGATGATCGCGCGTCAACAAATCCGGCAGAGGGGTGTATTTCTCCCAGAGCAGATCGTAGAGGGAAAGCCGTTCCTGGAGGAGCTCGCCAAGCGGGACATCAACATCCGGGAGTACGTGAAGAATCCCTAGAAGGATGCAGGGTCGCGGTCTGTACGGTATTCGAGAGAAGCAAGTGTCCTTATCAACGGTGTAGGCCAAACGAAGCGTGATTCACACTGCATCGAAATGATGGAACGAACGGTAGGAAAAGCGAGGACAGTGATATCGATGATCCGGAGAGGGTGCATAACGTCCAGTCCAATTGATCTCACCATCCGTCGCGAGCGGGTCCGTTTCGGCTTCTCTATCTGCGGCTTCTGTTTGTCCACCCTTCTCCTCCTGAGCTACCCGCTTGCTGCACAGCAGAATGTCATAAAGGTTGTCTTTGAGGAGGATGCACTGAGGAATTCCGTCATCGGCAAGTTTGAACTAAACGGAGTCTCCTACGGATCGCTCAACGACTTCAGCAAGCTCCTCAGGCTGAACACCTACGCCAACCTCAAGACACGCAAATTTGAGGTCAAGTTGCCGAGGTACCGCGTGCGGATGACGGCAGATAACCCGTTCATTGTCATCTCCGATTCCGCCGGTGAAAACCAGAGCATCATCCAGATGTCCGCGAACGTTCTGGTGGGTGCAAGTGCGTTCTTCGTCCCGGTAGAAGAATTCCTCGGTCCGTTCAATCAGCTGTACGACGGCACCGTTACCTACGACAAGAGCACCGAGACGATCCGAGTGGCAATGACCGTCAGCCCGAGCTCCTACGATATCCGCGACTTGATCGTGGAACAGCGAAAAAACGGGTTTCTCATTCGAATCAATGCAACTCGTCATTTCGATGAATACGAATCCTGGCTTCGGCAGGACAACTGGCTCTACGTCACGATCGCGGACGCTCGTGCCGACACAACCAAGCTCAACTCTGTGAAGCCAACCGGTATCGTCCAGCGAATCCTTGCCATTCAAAGTCCGACTGCCGTTCAGCTCACCT
>JBHHZW010000640.1:0-1683 GCA_046758305.1 Bacteroidota bacterium
ATCTCGATCCGTTCCAGTCTTGGATATTCTTTGACCCGGATGAGAAGATAGACTCCAGTGCCGACCGTGCGTTCCGCGATGATCTGGATATCTGAAAAGATGCGGAGCGCCCAGAGACGGCGGGCTGCCTCGGCGGCCTGGTCGCTTGGCAATGCAATCTCGTCACCGACCTTCAATCCCGCGTTTGCGATGATCGCTCGAGGGTCCGCGACGCTGTTTCCTTCTACCGAAATTCCCAGGATTTGAAAAACTTGCTGACGGGCCCCCACTGTGCTGGGGCGGGATTGAGCTTGACCGAAGGCGGTTGGGATCGCCACGAGCATGAGGGCGAAGACGGAGAGCACGAGGACGAAATGCCGGGCCCCGACTTGCCCCGATCCCGACGTGCGGCGAAGCCGCCACTTCGTGGTCGGGAGGGCGAGGTCGGGACAGGTCAAGTCAGGAACCGTTAACGATCTTGAGGAGACGCGCAGCATATCTGCCCCTTCCACTTTTCTTTTTCACTTGCTCGCTGACCATCCCAAAGCGCCGCTCGCGCTTCCGGTATTCCCGAATGGCTGCATACAATTGGGCGCGTCGAAAATCCGGCCAATACTGTTCCACGATTACCAACTCAGTGTAGGCAAGCTGCCACAGCAAGAAATTGCTGATGCGGAACTCTCCGCTTGTTCGAATCAAAAGATCCGGGTCGGGGATGGTCGATGTCGAGAGATATCGTTCGAGAGACTTCTCGTCGATGTGGTCAACTTTGGTTTTCCCCTGCCGCACGTCTGCAACGACCTTCTTGACCGCGTTCGTAATGTCCCATCGGCCGCTGTAACTCAGGGCCAGGATAAGGTTCAGACCTGTATTGTCCTTGGTCTTTGAATTCGCATCGAGCAGCTCATCCTGTACTTCCTGCGGTAGCGCAGAGATTTCACCGATCGCCGTCAGTCGGACATTGTTCTGGTGAAGACGATCCGTCTCATCCCGGATGGCCTTCAACAGCAACCGCATGAGCAGCGAAACTTCTTCCTTGGGACGCTTCCAGTTCTCAGTCGAAAACGCATAGAGCGTCAGGTATCGCACCCCCAACTGACCGCATGCTTCGACCACATCGCGAACGGAATTGACGCCCGCATGATGCCCCGCAAGCCGAGGCATCCCCCGCTCCTTCGCCCATCGCCCGTTGCCATCCATGATGATCGCGATGTGCTTCGGAATCTCCCCACTCAGCTTCAGCGCTTGTTGGACTTTCTTATCTTCCGGTGTGGGTTCGATCGTTCTCCTACGCACAACCACTCTTCTCTCCAACCTGACCGTTCGGTTTTGTTGACAACTCAACTCGTTGAGCGGACTCGGTGATAAGTCTCAGCCTCCTCTGAGGCCTGCGGAGATTAACACGCAAAAAAGAATCTACTCTTTTCGTGCCAAAATGTCAAGACAGCAAACACATGACAATTTCATCCCTCTTTCACATCAGATCTGACTAGCTCGCATTCGACAACAGCAACCCCCCAACCTTCCCACACGGCTCCGAGGAGCCCCGACTACCTACCCCGATCCCCCGAGTCTTTGAGTCGGGGTAGGGAAGTCGCGCTGTCCACAACCCACATGTCTGGTATTGTCCCCCTCAATCGAGCTTGAGCCGGACCAAGCGTCGGATGAACGTCTGAGGGCAGATTCTTCGCGGAGTTTACCCCG
>JBHHZW010000641.1:0-1681 GCA_046758305.1 Bacteroidota bacterium
AACATGAGCGCCCTTCTCAAGTCCCTGACGCGAAATCTGTTAGCGGTCTCGATGAAGCCGTCCATGTATTTCTCGGGAACCTTCAACTCCCGGCGAATCTGCCCGCGGGGGCGGCCCTCTTCCAACATCTCTTTGCCACGCCAGATTCTTTCGACCTGCCAGCGGACCAGAGCGGTCATTTTTGGAACGCTGGACCCTTCTCGCAGGAGGTCGGATAGCACCGTCAGCGCCAAAGTTCTATCGCCGCAAACCACGGCATTGGCGAGGGCAAATTCTGTGTCACTCCTGCTGCGGCCGAGCAGCGCTTTCGTATGCGCTTCGTTGATTTCCACCTGATCCCCCGCCAGACAAACCAGCTTCTCGATCTCCATCGCCAGAGCGATGATGTTATTGCCGATACTATCCCGGAGGCTTTCCAACGCACCAGGAGAGATTCTCTTCTTCTCCTTTGAAAGGAGGAAATACACCCACTTTTCGAACTCCCACGCAGGGGGCGAGGAGACCTCAATCACGCGAGCTTTTCCCTTCGGAATAGCTGGATGCCGGGGCATCGGATAACGAGGTGAAGTGGTATCAGTGAGCACGAGGACTGCCGCAGGAGTTTGTTCGGACAGGTATTTATTCACCACCTCCAGGTCTGCCTTCGGGAAACCCGAAATGTTATGCACCAACACCAGGGATTTTTTCCCGAAGAAAGGGTGAGTGGAAGCCGCCTCGGCAACATCCGAGGCTCGGCAGTCACCCGCATACAACACGATGCAATTGGTGGTTCGCGCCTCGCCTTTCCCGAACATGAGGTCTTTCAGCCTGGAGATGATCGCGTCAATGAAAAACGTCTCCTGGCCCCATAGCAGATATGTTCCGCTCGGTTCGAGAGAGGAAAGACACCCTTTGAAATCCTGCAACCTCACAGATTAAATTCCCCTGGCGCCCCGCCCCTTCCGCATTTCCGGCATTCCAGCTTGACCCACGTGCGAGACCGGATCACGAGCGAAATGCCACCCGGTCCCCGACGCGGCGCTCACCAACCTTCCACAATCGCCTCCACGATGTCGTGGGCAAGGTCCTCCATCACCATCGGAAGTGCCACCCTTTCAGAAGAGTAGAGGTCTCCGCCAGCCTGAAATTCGTAGTTGCCGCTGATCGGCCTCCTCGACCAGACTTCTTTCTGCTCCCGTACGTCACTGAGAGTAGCGGAAACTGTTATCGTCAAACGATATTCCTGGGGACGTGTGCCCTCCGCATACCGTATCGCCGTCCGCACGTACCGGACGATCGTGCAGTTGAGAAGGAGATCGGCGTCCTGATCAATCACCCGAAGCGTTCTGTCCACGTTGAGCTGCTCGATGACAGCATTTGTCGCCAGCGGCTCAATGTTCGGCTGATTGGTCCCATTCTTAAACATCGGCACGCTGATCGTCTTGTACCTCTCCGGAAGCAGCGTTCCCACGCGATAACCCGCGCACCCGACCAAAGCCAGGCACGTGGCCACCATCACAACCATTACCTTCGGGCCAGAACGAATATTCACATCTCTCTCCTTACCAAGCAGGGACCAGCATACTCGTACCTTTCCCGGCTTCCCACCGTGCTGAGGCTCCAAGCCTCCTCCCTGCGCCTGTTAACGTCCCCCCATACATCCGACGCATCCTGGCTCTCACAACGCCAGGTCAGTCAACAA
>JBHHZW010000642.1:0-1679 GCA_046758305.1 Bacteroidota bacterium
CAAGGCGATGGTTTTGTTAAAGTCGAGATGCAGTTCCTGGCAGACCTTTACCTTACCTGCGAGATCTGCAAAGGAAAGAGGTATAAGAGTGCCGTGCTCGATGTCAAATACCGCGGTAAGAACATCCACGAAGTCCTGAACATGACGGTGTCCGAGGCGATCCGGTTCTTCAAAATCGACTCGGCCGGTCGACGGGCGGTTCACCGACTCAAGGTACTTGACGAAATTGGACTGGGCTACTTGCGACTCGGCCAATCCGCGACCACACTTTCCGGGGGCGAAGCGCAGCGCGTAAAACTCGCCTCCCACCTTGCCCAGTCTCGACAAGTCGGGGAGGGCCATGTTCTCTTCGTTTTCGATGAGCCGACCACGGGACTCCATTTCGATGACATCTCAAAGCTCCTCAAATGCTTCGAAGCGCTGATTGATGCTGGTCACTCCGTGGCGATCATTGAGCATAATATGGACGTGATTAAGTGCGCCGACCATATCATCGACCTGGGTCCTGAGGGGGGAGATGCGGGGGGAGACATCGTTGCGGTGGGCACACCGGAGGAGATCGCCAAACATCCAGACTCCTATACCGGGAAATTTCTCCGCCGCTACCTTCCAAACTAGATTCCCTTGTCCTTCCTAAACTTGCGAATTCCCGGATGTGATAGGCATCACGGTCTTCGGATCAGCGATTAGGTATATTCGCAATAGGGTAGTAACAAAGCACCGTCGTGTCTCATCCACAGATTCGGGGGAGGTTCTGTGGGAGCCACACGGTGCTTTGTTGTTTTCTGAGGGAAGGTCAAAACGCCGTCGCGCGGTCGCTGGTTCTCAACGGTCAGTATTGAGTCCCGAAGTTCAGTGTGATGAAGAATCCGCCAAAGTCCTTCTTCTTCACGTTCTCAAGACTCTCAATTCCTCCCTGAATGGGCACAAAGTAGTATCGCAAGTTTATCCCGATCAGGCTTTTCCTTTCAAATCCAAAGAATGCACCGATCCCGACATAGCCTCCCACGGTGTAATGTGCCTGACCCCTTCCGAGGGCTTTGAAGAAATCTATTTCCCGTGTTGCGGTGACCCCGGGAGAAATTTCTTCTCTCTCGATGTACGGTGATGCATACACAATGCTGGGTCCCATGGCTGCGGTGAGATACGGGCGAAAATTTTCCAGAATCACATCTTGAAACAATCGGTATTGGACTCCGAACAGGAGCGGAAGAACCAAGAACCGGTTGATCTTCCCTGGTGTAAACTTCTGGAGGGTGAAAGGATCAATAAACTCAACCTCACTATCATCCTTTGCTTCGGAAATCGAGAAGCTGGCGAATCCGTAAATCGTCTCAGAGAGCCTCCTCCGATAGAACCCCCCCAATCCAAACCCCCCGGCGGAAATCAGTAGATCAACGCCCCAAGCATTTCTCAGAGACGTCGTATCGCCTTGCTGAGGGAGAACACGACTCAACGACGGCGGAGTGGCTGCCGCGCTTGTGAGGAGGGATTGGCTGCGTATTGTTGAATTTGCCAGAAAGGATTGAGGGTAGGATGAGTCAACAAGAAAAACGTTGAAACTCAAGCCAAGAAGTAATAACAAGTGTTTCGATTTCATCCTTTTCGAACTCCCGATGGTCAACGGCGAAGGCCTGCGAAGCCGCCACTTCTGCCGAAGGCATCACTTCGTGAGTGGA
>JBHHZW010000643.1:0-1677 GCA_046758305.1 Bacteroidota bacterium
GGTAGGAAAACTCAGATGCAAGCACATTCGACAAAATGTCCCGCTGACGGTCGCTCGACAGCTTCGCGTCGACCCGATCCCGCCGATGAAGGACGTCAATCTGGTTCGAAAGTTGAGGAATGAGCTGCCACCGCAGCCGAAATGAACGCTCGATTCCAAGATTTCGTTCCATACCTGCGATGAATTGGGTCAGACCCTTCCTCTGCTTGAACCGCATACGGAGGGAGAATTCTTTGCTGTCCCCAAAGAGATAGACGTCTTGAGTAACGATCGTGCTCCCGGAAAGGGTTGTCTTCTCGTCCTGAAATCTACTAAAGTGAAGAAGATAAATTTCCTCGAAGTCACTTTCCGTACTCTTCTCTTCGAGTCGCACGTATGTTTCTGTTGAAATGCTCGAGACCACTCTTTTCCAGAAACCATCGCGTTTATTAATGAACCTCGCTGGTGTCAGTCGGAACCGCAGACTCGTCTTGAGGTCGATAACCGGCACCAATTCTTCCGTCGCGAGAGCCACCAGAATCCAGTCGGCATCGAATCGTGCCTGCCTGAAATCGGTCGGATCGGTTCGGTCGATGATCCCGTTTTCGTTCCCGTCCACCCAGATATACTGACCCTGGCCTTTCTTGACCTGAACAAAGACTCGATCGAGTCTTGAAGACCGTTCTGTGGCGACTTGATAAAAGAGGTCGCTGTCGATGGCTCTATTGAGCGGCGTATACTTCGTCTGCATTCGCAGGAGAACCGTTTCAATATCCTTGTTGCCCTGTTGTTTCAGTTCCTCTTTGAAATTCTTCTTGCGGAATGTGAGGTCAACCGCCGATGAGAGCGCATGCCATTGGGCGAGTCGCCACGCGTAGCTGTGCGTAAATGTGCTCGACTCCCTTTGGAGCTCTCCATTGATAACGATGTCGTCGCTGCGCCACTCGAACTCCGTTTGAAACTTCATGTGGAGAAAATCCGCTACCGTGAGACGCGGCGCGTACTCTGCGTAGCGGAAACTCCCGGGCTGAAGAGTGTTCAATTGCAGGGATCTGGTCTTTTTGTCTTCCACTTCGAACCGAAAGCCAGGCGTCAGCTTTCCGATGGTGTGGTGGAAGAAACCTTTGTGCCGGGTCCACTCTGCACGTGTCCCGAGACCAGAATTTTCGCTGTCGATTATCTCCAATAGGTAGTTCACGGATGGCAGTTTCGAACCGGACAGCATCATGCGGGTTTCAATGCGCGTCGAGCGAAAAGAATTCCCCCGCTCCATCGTACCGATTCCACCCCCTATGAGGATACCTTCCCTCGGACGGTAGAATACGTTCCCTTCTCGGATCGTCTCTTCAGTCCTTGCTTCTTCCTCGATATTCCATTTTCGGCCGAACTCGATTTCGTTCACTCGATCGATCGGGAGGTACGCACGCTCGACGTTTCGCTCGAACAGTGTAAACTCAACAACTCCAAGGCGCGTCGACCCGAATTGAATGTCCGGTGATTTCCATCGAATCCCGAGTTTCCTCGCGGTCCCGTTGTTATCGTCATCGTCGAGCCTCGACAGTCGGTTCGCATCGAAGTTGCTCAGAGCCAATTCTCCACTGATCGTGAGACCTCCGATGGGCTCCACGGAGAGCGAAAGATCGGCAACCTGATGGAACTGCGCGAAGGGGAGCCCTACAGTGCAACTCAAGCCAAACG
>JBHHZW010000644.1:0-1676 GCA_046758305.1 Bacteroidota bacterium
AAGGTGGTGCCGCTCTGGCCCATTCCCGTTATGACAATGAAACGCAATGACCTATTTCCTTCGTGACTTTGTCCGAACAGCGTATTGTTCTATGATAACCAGTCATGCTGTTTAACGCACCGCCAAAGCTGGATCTCGACTGGCGCTGTTGCATTGACCATCAACCGACATTTCCCATGTAGAATCTTCAGTAGTTGCGACATGAACCCTAAACGGCGTCCGCGGCTATCCGACGAGATGGCTGACCACTGTGGTTCCATCCCTAAGCAGCAGGACGCGGTCGCCAAGAAGACGCGTCAGTGAGCACATGGGCCTCATCAGGCCCGCTGAAATGCCGGATAGCGCAAAGATCGCTGATAAACACTTCCATCCGTCGATCGAACCTCAACGGTGACGGAGGGGTCGGCGCGCATTTTGCGAAGGGTGGCCAGCTGTACGACACCGATCGGGTGATGGGGGAGATAGGGCTCAACCAGCTTCCCGGTATCGGCATCGATCAAAGGGACGCACTTCGCACAAATCCAACTGCACCACGCTGGCAATAGCTCGGCCTTCAAGCTTTCCCGGTAGACCACGAATTTCATCGCCACCTCCTCTGCGCCAAAGACCATGCCGCCCGGCGCCAAGGCCTTCTCGAGATAGTCGGCCCAAACCTCCCAGTGGGGTGCGTCGCTGTGAATGGCAAACGCTCCGGTGGCAAGCCACGGATGGAGCGCCAATTCGTACGCGAGCTTCCGCCCAAACACTGCCTTGGTATGTGTGTAGAGGTAAGGCTTGAAGTGTATTGGGACGCCCAAAACATAGTCCCGTTTAAAGCCGCCAATCCTGGCGTAGGCACGATCCACTTCCGTTGTGAGCGCAATCGCACCCCTAGACGCCCCTTCGATGAATATTTCGATTGCGCGCCAATCGCTTACCCAGGCGTCCGCGTCAATCCAGAGATAAATATCGTAACCGGGAAAGTACTTCGGCAGAAATGGTCTGCAAGTGAACGCCTTTCTGTACTCTGGTTCTTTCTTCAGATGCGGAAGATCGAAGTCCCATTCAGCATTTTTTATATTTGCCACTTCACTCGACATTTCGCGAAGCTGGTCATCCCGCATTCCGCCGTTGAGGATTGAAATATCGCATCTGCCAGCCACATCCAGATCCCGAATGGATGAAACCAATTCTCTGAGTAGCGGGAAGTACTTTTCGTCTGAAAAGGAGACAATGGTACACTTCACTTCTTCATGTCCTCAAAGTTTGGGTGCCTCACACCCTTGCTTCAATCTGTTCGTTGCACTGCAGGGTTATGTGTGTCGAGTACAATTCATTCTCCGGCATGTTCCTAACCTTCTTCCTGCTAGACATGCCGACCCGCATAGTAGCCACGACGTTTCTATCGGTCTCGGGTGCGCCGGCCGGCGCCCCGGTCGGACAGCCTCCGGGATCTCGGGATCGAGGATTTTAGCGATAATAGATAACATCAACATTTGTCTTGCATCGATGACAACTCGACAGGATCGAATATCACATTCTTCTTAAAAACTGCAGGGACTCCGGCAAATAAACAACCTTTCGGTACATTACCCTTGACAAAAGAGCCACCCGCAATTACCGACCATGCGCCAATAACTGTTTTTTCGCAAATCGAAGCGCCCGTGCCAATGAATACACCATCTTCAATCGTCACG
>JBHHZW010000645.1:0-1673 GCA_046758305.1 Bacteroidota bacterium
CCCTACATGTTTGCGGGAAGAAGGTACGACATAGAGATAGGCCTCTACTACAACAGGGCACGGTACTATCTGTACTGTCCGACATCATCTTCTCTGCTTAAGTCTCAATGGAGCCAACAGTTTATGTTTCTTGTAACGATAGAAGCGAGCAAGTTCCTTTCGGCGGCTTTTTCGCTGTGAAGATCGGATCTCCCAGTCGGGATATTCGCAGTCGCAAGCTTGACGCAGAAGCAGTCTCAAGAGCGCATGAATCAGAGGAACCGTTACTGCGGGAGTGTATTTTTTTTCCCCGCCGCATCTCGCATGCCAAAAACCATGTGGCAATAAGCGACAACACATTATGGTGGTGCCAGCCAGACCAAGTTCGTGTTTCATAGTCCGAAAGACCCGCTTGACTTTTGGCACGCTTGATAGCATCCTCGATCAAGTGCTCAGCCTTGGTCACGCGGGCAAGCTCATCAACAGTAGTATCCGCAGATGCATTGGAAAGATAATAATCATACTTTGTTTTGCCACCGCGCTCTTTGTACCGCGTCACGACCAACAATTCCTCTGCCAGGTTTTCACGACTGCGTTCAGTGCGTGCAAGTACCCGCCGTTTGACAATCTCCAAGACCAAGGGACCCTTCTCGCTGTCACGCACGTCGATCCGGGCCCATTCTGATTCAGACAATGAAGCACACCAGCGATCCACACGCTGAAAAGGTTGTTTGGGATGAGGACCGCGCCCAGCGTATGGCGGCAATGGAGCCTCCAAGTCACGCACACTTGTATTCGAAGGGACCCCCAGCAAATACAATTCTTCCAATTCACGCAAATGACGCCTAAAAGCGCTCGAACGGCCCATTTCGTCATCACCAGCAATCCATCGATGAGGCAGAAGGTGGCCATATTCTTTCAACATCGCCAAGGCTAATTCATGACGAGTTTGAAAGCGAATCTCTTTCGGTACTCCACATCTTTTGCGACGCTTGCGATCTTTGGCCCACTCCTTCGGTAGATAGAGTCGCGACGCGACCAACGCATGATCGCATCGCGAGACATAACCCATGTAGAGACCAACTTGACAGTTTTCGATTTTGCCCAGACGTCCGAGCCATTGTCGCTGGACTCCTACAGAGTCATTGCCACACTTCTTATGTCCAGATGGGTCAAAAACAATGACGGCATCGGGCTGCCCTAAGGAATTTCCCACTTGAGAGACTAGCGTCCCTTCAAGCGGCATGAAATCCCAAGCAGACGCTCCAATGAAGTGCTGGAGACCACGACGATCCTGGTCGTAGCGATAAGCAATCGATTCAATGTTCTTTCGTTTTAGATCAGACAAAAGACCACCGAGATAACGACGGGCATGTTCCTTCATCTCACGCCTGCCGAGGCTGGCTGCAAAGGGGCCAGCAAATGTCTCCAAGCGATCCAACATCCCATTTGACAGTTCTGGTTTCAGTTCAGCATCCTTAAGAATTTGTCGCTTGCGTAACTCAAATCGCCGTTCCATGGCTAATCCTTTCCATGGGGACCATTCCCCTGGAAAGTTCTTCGGCATAACCACTTACGTCACTTTGAAAAATAGGACAGTACAGATAAATAGGATGCAAAAGGGGCCGTCGTAGGCTTCATCGGCAGCAATATACCCGGAAAAATCCGCAAGGACCTGATCCAAATAATCACTG
>JBHHZW010000646.1:0-1672 GCA_046758305.1 Bacteroidota bacterium
CGCCCTGGCGTAGACAGGGTTGGCTGATTCTTACACTCTCCTCGGGAACTTCAATGTGCTCCCTCCAAACGAAGCTTATCCAAAGGCGAAGGCAGCAGCCTCGAAAGCGTTGGAGATTGATAATGGACTTGCCGAAGCTCATACGTCGCTGGCCTTCGCCATAATGTACTATGATTGGGACTGGTCCCGTGCCGAAAGAGAGTTCAAGCGAGCCATTGAACTGAATCCCAGCTATGCAATGGCCCGCAATTGGTATGCATTCTTTCTAACTGTGATGGGGCGATTTCAGGAAGCTTCTGCAGTGAGAAAAGAAGCCCAAGAATTGGACCCGCTCTCTGTAGTCGTGAATGCTGATGTGGGCCTTGCATTGTATTTTGAGCGAAAATTTGATCGTGCAATTCAACAGTACCGAAAGACGGTCTCGTCCTGAAATAGGTTGACGGTAAAAGTGACCTATTGGGAGGAGGCCATATGGTTAAGGTTGTACGTCGTTACAGTGAAGCATTTAAGCGTTCGGTGGTTGCGGAAGTCGAATCGGGTCGGTATACTGTGCTGGAAGCCGCAGCTGCCCACCAGGTGAACTTTAGCTCTGTCTATAAGTGGATAAAGGAGATGGGCAGCCCTGATACTCACACCCGGATTATGAGGATCGAGATGCCCAACGAACGCAAGCGTATCAAACAACTGGAAAAGGAGAAGCGAGCTTTGGAGTCGGCTCTGGCTCAGGCGCATATGAAGATTACCCTCCTTGAGTCGACAGTGGAGGTTTTGGAGGAGAAGGGAGGCCTGCGCCTTAAAAAAAAGATCGACACGCCATCATCCAACGAGCCCGGAGCAAAGGACTCTGCCTGAGTTGGGTCTGTCGTATGCTGAAGATTAGCCGACAAGCGGTGCACAAACGAAGCAGACGACAACGCTCTGAAGGGGCGAAGGAACTGGATGTGCTTGCCCGTATGCAGCCACTGCGTCAGATCATGCCCCGTGTAGGGACCAGGAAGTTGATGGAACATCTCCCAGGTTTGGGCGTGGGGCGTGATAAGTTCTTTGAGATCTTGCGTAAACATGGGCTTTTGGTCAAACGTCGACGCAGGTATACGATCACCACCAATAGCCATCATAATCTTCCGGTCTGGCCGAAGCTGGTGCCTGATGCGATGCCACAGACTCCGAACGCCGTGTGGGTTGCGGATCAGACTTACATCCGGCTTCGGAAGGGATTTTGTTATCTCTCACTGATAACAGACCTCTACAGTCGTAAAATCGTGGGCTATGATCTTCACCCAAGCCGAGAGTCAACCGGACCATTGAACGCTCTCAAGATGGCCCTGGCCGATGTTAACAATCCTGTGGCTCTCATCCATCACTCAGACCGGGGCAAGCAATACTGTAGCTATGATTATACCGATGAACTCACCAAGCACGGTATCCGCATCAGCATGACTGCTCCTCGACGGCCTGATCAAAACGCTGTTGCCGAACGAGTCAATGGTACCTTAAAGACAGAGTTCTATCTCGACTCCACCTTTGGTTCTCTGGCCGAGGCCCGGCGAGCGGTAGACGAGACAATCTACATCTACAACAACATCAGGTTGCATCTCAGTCTTGGCATGGTCACTCCTAGCCTGAGATATGCAGCCTAACAAAAGGTGTCAACTTATTTTAGGACGACGCC
>JBHHZW010000647.1:0-1667 GCA_046758305.1 Bacteroidota bacterium
TTCTCAAAAACAGGGGGCTAGTGGAGTGCGGCGGGATCGGCAATTGGGTTGCTTCTAGGTGCATAAGCACCATGGGCGCCCGTGCCGGCTTACCAAGGGAGGAGGACCTCAAGCTTGCGATTAAATTTTAGTTTCAAATCAAATTTTTTCAGAAACATTTAAATCAGAAGAAAAAAGGGAATATGACGATTCATTATGATTATCTCGCTATGTTTTTTCGGGTGGCGTAGTCAGAATGTGGTATCTTGACTTACCCTCCTCTAGGTCGGCGCCAGCAAACCTCTCAACGGCGATTGAGCACAAGCGGGGCTGGGATTTGATGCAGCATTTTTCGAAACGCACAATGGGATGGTAATGTTATGAAACTGCGTGAGAAGACACTCCTCATCATAGGCGTCACGCTCCTAGGCCTTATAGTGGTTCTTTATTTCACTTCGCAGGCGATCTTAATGGAGAGTTTCGTCAATTTGGAAGAACAGAACACCAAAAAGAATGTTGAGCGAGTTGTGATGTCCTTGTCTAGTGAGCTCGTCGATATGGACACTATAACTTACGATTGGGCAGCGTGGGACGACACATACGCCTTCATCGAGGATGCCAACGATGAGTATATTGAGTCGAATCTTGTCGACGAAACTTTCACCGGGTTAGGGCTCAACTTCATGCTGTTTGTTCACTCCTCTGGCAGGGTGGTCTATGGCAAAGGCATCGATCTGCAGAGCGAGGAAGAAATACCCATTCCGGAGAGCTTACAGACTCGCCTTTCTGCCGAGGATCTCCTTCTGCAACACCCAGACACTGAGAGCAGCTTAAATGGAGTAATTCTCCTTCCTGAAGGCCCCATGCTCATTGCCTCACGGCCTATTTTGACCAGCTTAGACGAAGGCCCTATCCGCGGGACACTGATCATGGGACGCTACCTGGACGACTCCGAAATCGAGCTACTGGCCGAGATAACCCAATTGTCACTCACTGTGCATCGGTTCGACGATTCGCAGATGCCTCCAGATTTCCAGGCAGTGCGTTCCTCTTTGTCAGAAGATCCAAAGATTCTCATCCGGCCGCTGAACGAAGAGTCCATTGCTGGATATGCCTTGCTAAAGGACATTTACGATAGGCCCATTCTCATCTTAAGAGCTGATATGCCTAGAGATATTTTCAACCAAGGCCAAAAAAGCGTTCGTTTTTTTATCCTGGCGCTCCTGGCGATTGGTATAGTATTTGTCGTGATAAGCGTGTGGTTTTTAGAGAAATTTGTACTTTCTCGGGTGGCTCGTCTTAGCTCTGATGTCATCCGCATTGGCGCAACCGGCGACCTTTCGAAGCGCGTATCGTCAACCGGAGGTGATGAATTGTCAGGCCTCGCAGATGCTACCAATGCCATGCTGGAGGAGTTGGAGGAGTCTAATCGGTTGAAGGATTTGTTCACGGATATCATGCATCATGACCTGCAGAATACAGTTAGCGTTGTTAAAGGGATGTCGGAGTTGCTGATGGCTGATAAGAATTTTCAGGAGAGCTCTACCGAAATAGAATCGATACGAGATAGTGCGGAGAAAATGAAGCAGCTTATCGATTCCGCGGCCCTGCTCTCGAAGCTTGCGGGCCAGAAAGAACTAGAATTCGAAGAGCATGATATAAACACAATATTCAAAGGCGTGGTCGAA
>JBHHZW010000648.1:0-1660 GCA_046758305.1 Bacteroidota bacterium
CGCACCGGAGAGCAGCTGACTCCCGAAGCATGGGGAGGCATTGTTGCCCTGATTCGGAGTCTCGTATCAACTGGCGCATTCGGATACAAATACCCTGAGATGTGCCCCGACGGTGCTGGCCCATTCGGAACGGACGAGCAGGCTTTATCCTTGGCACTCAGGGCCGAGATTCCTCACCTTGAATGGCCGCTTCAAGCTCCCCTTGGGGTGATGAGGGACAAAGAATCATATGTTCCCGACACCTTCACAGCTCTGGACCTTATCCAATTTTCTTATCAAACGGTGGCAAAGCCAATCCAAGGGGGCTACCATAGTTACTATAGACATCACCATCTGACCTTTGATGAGAACAGTGGGAGAGAAGAATTTCGCTCCAAGGTCAATTCAATTTTCTCGAGAAACGGAATCGCGTACCAACTTATAGCAGATGGAACAATCGAGCGCCTAGCTCCTCCCGGCTTGAAGGAGGCTCTTGCAAATGCTCTTTTCCGGACTAAAGATAGGACTCTCAACCAAATGCTTGAGGACGCCAGGAAAAAATTCTTGAACCCTGACCCCGTTGTGCGTAGAGAGTCGGTTGAGCGCCTCTGGGACTGCTGGGAACGAGTCAAAACACTCGAAAAACCCAACGATAAAAAAGCATCTATCACACTTCTCCTAAACAAAGTCACGACTCAGACAGACGTGCGAGAGATCCTCGAAGATGAGGCTAGGAAGCTAACGGATATCGGAAACTCCTTTCATATTCGTCACACAGAGGTCCAACAGATTCTAGTCTCTGACAGCCATATAATTGATTACTTGTTCCATAGGTTGTTCTGTATGATCACGCTTGTATTGAGGAAGCCATAGTTTTGCCCAACAACGCAATCCAGCCAATCGCTTAAAGCTCCGGCTGATCGCGAGCGTTAGCAGGACGAATGAGATAAAACTATGCGTGACGCCAAACCACCCTTCAAATTCGATTTGCGCGATCTGCTTACCCGGGCCAGGCAACAATTTAATGATCGTGTCATCGGCGTATCAATAAATCTTCCCTTCCTTACGTTCTTAGTTCAGCCCGAAGCAACGGAGACAAAGGTCGCCAAAGAAATAGTGATACGCCTTGCAGATCGCCGGGTTTTGAATGCATTTGAATGCTGCGATGACTGCATCGACAAAGCATTAGCGTCTCTCCAGGAAATACGTTCCCTGTTGGTCGATAAGCAGGTGGACCTATCAAAATTCACCAACGGTCCTTTGTATCTTCTTATCGAACTCATGTTAGAAGCCATTAGGCAATTCTTTACATACGAAGAACGACTTCGCAATCGTAGGAATACGGTGTTTGAATTGCCTGCACGTTTCCGGCCACCTGACAGCAGAGAACAGTATTTTGCTGCCTTGGAGATGCTAAGAGCACATCTTCACAGGTGCCTATTGCAAGTATCCGCAATCGCAGAAACAGAAATACCCAAGATTGCAGATCACATGCGCTATGATCAAGCATGGCAGCTTGAAGCATACGAAAGACCAGCTATAGAAACAGAGGTGAGCACAGATTAATAGAAGATCGGCCAACAAGCGGCTCCACCGGATCGCCGATAAATCCGGCTTCCGGTGAGCCTCTACGGTAGGAATGCCGGTTGCCCGGCACCCCCCGTGCAGACCCCGGCGTGCA
>JBHHZW010000649.1:0-1650 GCA_046758305.1 Bacteroidota bacterium
AATTCGTCCGGACGGTAGGCATACACTTTTGACATGCCATTCTTCGATCTATGCTTTTGAGAGTGCCACAGTCAAAGGAAACCCGTCAAGTTTTCCGTCGATTGCATCCACCGTGGTTCTCCAATCACGCTGTCCTTGATACGTTTCCCGATGCGGAACGCATTTTTCTGACTGCCTTAAGTGAATCATCTTCGGATGTTTCACCAAGACCATGAACTCTTGACTCCAGGGAGAAGGTTCAGTAGATTCGTGGAAACGGACTCAAATATCAACACAAGGGCGAAAGTTTCAACAATCTTTCACGAAGTCTTCGACCATATCCTTGCGCCTCTACGAGGCCGTCGGCCGAGGGATTCCGAGCTTGGTGTTAAGAGGGCAGCAGAGAGGTTGATTTAGAGCTTAAGTGGCAGCAATTTGGCTAAGAATTGATGGTAGAGGTAAGTCTTTTATCATTCTCTTGTGTGGGGTAAGTCGGTTGCTTGACCGCTAGGCGCGAGAAAGGGAAGCAGTTGTAGACTGTCCTCGGGCTCCGAAGAAGAGGACAGATGGATGCGCGCGCTCAGCCTTTTTTGGTATCGCCCAAGGAGGGGCCAATCGTATGCGACTCACAAGGATTTTCCACCCGATCCAGGGATGGATTGTCAGGAACCCGGCTCTTTTTTCCGGTCTTATCATCTATGGCTACTACCTTGCAACTAGTTTAGACTTTCTCTCGAATTTTTTCAGGGGTGGCGGCGCTCAGATGTTGGACGTTTGGGATTATGTTTCACAGTTTGATGCTCTCCCGGTCATGTGGCTCTTAGCCCATACGTTCGTTCGGTCGCTGAACCTGAAAGAACGGATGCATGAGGAGGAAAAGAAAGTGCTGGAGCAGAAACGCCGGTTGGAGATTCAAGCGACACAGCTTCAGACGGTCCGAGAAGTCACATTGACCTTGATGGACAAAATCAACAATCCAGTTGCGATCATCATTATGTACCTTCGGCGTTTGAAGAAGAAGCTTCGTGGCGGCTCGGATGCACAATCGGACTACGAGATGATCCGAAAGGCAGCGGTGCAAATTAGTAGCACCTTGAAAGAGGTTTCGGCCACGGATGAGTACAAGGTTTTGGAGACACCATACGGGCGAGTCCTAGACATTTAGGCGGCCAGGATTTGAGGGACTGTTTTTCTGATGCTGGTCTGGGATTTCTGCAGGTTCGGTGTTCTTGGAACCATGCCTGAAGATGGCGGCAGGTTGTTGGAAGAATTTGGGGAGTTGTTACCGCGGGTTAACAATTCGATACACATACTGGAATATTCAAGTACCGATGTGAACACGTGGAAAAACGAAGTTGAGCGTATAATGCGCGGAATGGGCTGATCGCGGATTGCTAACTCTGGAGAAGTCAGCTCTCCCATAAGAGGCTGTCGGAGAACTTATCATTGACTAATGCGAAGGTCTCCTGACCGAGCATTTTAAAAGAATCTCGCCGCTCGGCGCAACGCCTTCGCGTTAGAACGAGGTTTCTTGGACAGATTCCATCGGCAGAGGGGATGGGGGGTGAGGGGTGAGGGTCTTTCCTAGTAGGGGTTCAAAATTTTGAACCCCTACTGCAGACGCGATTGAGTAAGTGCGTCACACGTTTGGACTCCCACCAGTTAGCCTCC
>JBHHZW010000650.1:0-1649 GCA_046758305.1 Bacteroidota bacterium
TAATCGTGGAAACCCACACACTCTGTGCACAGCAAAGGATCGATGACATAGATGTCTCCTGCCTGGGAGATGGCGTTGTTGGGACACTCCGGCTCACAGGCAGCGCAGTTGATGCACTCGCTCGTAATCATCGTCGCCATAGCTTTGATTCCTCCTAATGGCTTTTACAAAGGCACAAAATCTTTTTCCTCATTCTAAACGAAATTAGAGAGGGTTGTAAATAGCCGTTGTGGGGAGGCCCCCTGGAATCTATTTGACAAATGACAGAGAGGACAGTCAAAATAGCTAGGCGGGGAGTGGAAACCAAGAGAGGAGTTGTTATGGCATCGTTTGATGTTGTCAGTCGGGTGGTGATGCAAGAAGTCGATAACGCGGTCAATATGACGAGGAAAGCGATTCTTACACGGTACGACTTTCGCCAATCCAAAACAGAGATCTCGTTAAACAAGAATGATAAAACAATTCATGTAGTGACAGAAGATGAAATGAAAATGAGGGCTGTCCAAGAGGCGTTAGTCGGGAACTTCGTCAAGCGAAAACTAGATGTGAAATGTTTGGACCCGAAGGAGATTCGAATGGCATCCCATGGAATGGTCGAACGGGAGTTTGCCATAAAGGAAGGGGTAGACACAGAAACCGCCAGGAAAATCGTAAAATTGATCAAGGGCAAAAATCTAAAAGTTCAAGCTGCCATTCAAGATAATCAGGTGCGCGTTGCGGGGAAGAGCATTGACGATCTTCAGGCTGTCATCAAGATGATAAGAGAAGCCAACCTCGGGATCCCTCTCCAATTCGTTAATATGATGCGATAAGAGGCTAACCGACATTAGGCAATGTGTTTTTGTTAAGCGTATGCTCTTCACTTAATCATCCTCTGGGAGGAGGACCCAGAAATGAAAAATAAGCGCCTCAAAACGGACGAAGAGTGGAGACAACAACTAACGCCGGAACAGTTCCGTGTTTGTAGAAAAAAGGGCACAGAAAGAGCTTTTGCGGGAGAGTACTGGGATTGCAAGGAGGAAGGAATCTATCAATGCGTGTGCTGCGGTAACGAATTGTTCCGCTCAGACACGAAGTTCGATTCTGGCACGGGTTGGCCAAGTTTTTGGGCACCCGTCTCGCCGGAGAACGTAAAGACCGAGGAGGACAATAGCCTGTTCAGGCGAAGAGTAGAAGTCTTGTGCAAGAAGTGTGACGCTCACCTCGGGCATGTATTCGATGACGGCCCCGAGCCGACGCACCAGCGCTACTGCATAAATTCAGTCTCGCTGAAGTTCGCTAAAAACCAGTGATCGATGGAAATAGATTCGGACTAAACCTGCACCGTTGCTGTAGTTCCACTGGTGAGTTGAGAGAACGGTGATTTTGCTTTAAAGGAAAGTGGACGGAGGGTCTGTATGATACAGGTTTCTCAGTGGATGGCAAAGGAGGTTCTTGCCGTTGAAGTCTATGACAGCATCAGCGTTGCCAGACGAATCATGGCCAGGCACCGGATCAATCAGTTGCCTGTAGTCGACAACGGAAGGCTGGTAGGCATAGTTACCGACCGTGATATCCGTGACGCATATCCTACAAGCATGATGATTGGACGGCCTAAAGCGATAGACAAGTTTGCGGACTCTTACACTGTCGAAGAGGTAATGACGTTC
>JBHHZW010000651.1:0-1645 GCA_046758305.1 Bacteroidota bacterium
AACAAGCGCAAAGTTCTAAGGCACCGATCCAGCGTGTCGTTGACAAAGTCGCCGGCTACTTCGTCCCTGCGGTAATCATACTGGCAATTCTTGCATTTGTGGTCTGGTATGACTTTGGTCCTCAACCCAACCTCATCTATGCGTTGATCATCTTTGTAACAGTTCTAATAATTGCCTGCCCCTGTGCGTTGGGACTCGCCACACCGATCTCGCTAATGGTTGGAGTGGGAAAGGGAGCGGAAAACGGGATTCTCATCCGAAGTGGCGAAGCACTGGAAGCCGCGCAGAAGCTCGATGCAATTGTTCTTGACAAGACAGGAACAATCACTGAAGGTAAACCATCACTTACCGATATCGTAGCCTGGAAGGGGGTTGCGGATCAAGAGGTGGTACAATATGCCGCTTCAGTTGAGAAGGGCTCGGAACACCCGCTCGGTGAGGCGATCCTGAAAGCTGCAACTGACCGATCACTTGTTTTACCGGATCCAAAAGACTTCAACGCAATACCGGGACACGGTGTGGAAGCGTCAGTGAACGGGAAAAAGGTAATCCTGGGGAACCTGAAGCTGATGAAAGACCGTACGATTGAGGTTGGAGGCTTAGAGGGACGCAGTCAACAGCTTGCGGGCGAAGGCAAGACACCAATGTTTGTCGCAGTCGATGGCAAGCCAATAGGCATCGTTGGCGTGGCGGACACAGTGAAATCGGACTCCAAAGAAGCGATCGCCCGACTGAAGAAAATGGGGCTTGAGGTTGTAATGATCACCGGCGACAACAAACGTACGGCGGAGGCGATTGCTCGCCAAGTTGGGGTGGATAGAGTGCTGGCGGAAGTGTTGCCGGAGGATAAAGCATACAACATCTTGAAGCTGCAGAAAGAAGGAAAGCGCGTTGCGATGGTGGGGGATGGCATCAACGATGCGCCGGCACTTGCGCAGGCGGATATCGGTCTGGCGATTGGTACTGGCACGGACGTGGCCATCGAAGCATCTGACATCACGCTGATAAAAGGAAGTTTGAAGGGCGTTGTGCTCGCGATCCATCTATCGAAGGCCACGATGAGAAACATCAAGCAGAACCTTTTCGGTGCCTTTTTCTACAACGGCCTGGGTCTCCCCATCGCGGCCGGAATTCTGTATCCATTTTTCGGGCTGCTCCTCTCCCCAATGATTGCAGGTACAGCGATGGCGTTTAGTTCTGTTACAGTCGTGACGAACGCGAATCGGCTCCGCCGATTTTCGCCAAAATTATGAGAGAAGGGAGCTTCATATGGCATTAGATCAAATTCTCGTCACCCTCGTTGGAGTCTTGCTCGCTGGCGGGGTCGCCTGGTTTTTCTGGTTCTCCGAGCGGAAAGCGCTACGTATTCAGACAACTGGCGGTGGGACTCAGGAAGTTCTCATCACCGTCAAAGGCGGCTACTCTCCCGATGTCATCGTCGTAGAAGCGGGCAAGCCGACGCGACTTAATTTTCACCGCGAAGAAACTGCGCTCTGCTCTGAGCAGGTAATCTTTCCAGCTTTTAACAAGCAGGCGACTCTTACGCCATTCAAGACCGTTTCCATTGAACTCACCCCGGAAAAACCGGGTGAATATGATTTCCAGTGTGGTATGGGAATGCTCAGGGGAAAGCTGATTGTGGAGT
>JBHHZW010000652.1:0-1645 GCA_046758305.1 Bacteroidota bacterium
TGACAGGGATCCGGACCAGTACGATCCTACGGAGAGCGTGCTCAGGTTCGAGATGCGTCCGTTAGAAGTCGCAGTCAAAGGGTTCCCTATACATCGATTGCAGCTTGAAACTGATGAGTACTACTTTGCTGTCAAAGGAAAGATGAGACCGGCAATTCTCCTCGCGGGCGGTGAAATCCAGTGGCCGCAACGTGAGAGCGAAAAGCTGTTTCTTTTGTGTCTATTCCTTGGCTGCGAGCTACCAAAGCAAGTGTCCGAAGACCTCGCTGCCTACGGCGAATTAGTGATCGAGGAATACAATCGCGTGCTGAACAAATAGGGCAGAACAGCCTCCGGCTGCTTCTTATTGCTTTTCCATGAAACACCAATACTTCGGCGACATCAAGGGCTACCGGGAGGAGGGGTTGTTGCGAGTCGCCAAATCGTGCTCCCTAAGTTGAAGGAGGGGAAGATTATTGAATGCGGCTAAGAAAATTCAGGTTTTGTGATCAATCCCGGGACGGCAAATTCTAGCAATTTGAGCCTGTTTATAGCCGTGTTAGATCTGTTGACCATATGGGTCAAGAAGATAGTGACGGTGTCCATTGCGCTTTTGTATGCTGAGAGTTAGATTTTAGTGCGGGTTGTTTCAGTGCCCGTTTAGATCGATACTGGACGACCATCCTTAACGAACTCATCGATGGCAGCTCTCTGTGGAAAGGAGGTGCAACAAGCTGACATGAAGGACGATGAGAAAGCTGGCGCCAAAAACGAATCCCGCGAGAGCCTCGAGACAACGTACACTGATATGCAAAGAAGGGCCGAGGAAGAGCATCCTGGAATTAACGAGCTCTTGAAGCTTTACGGCGAGTTTCAAGCAGGGTTTAGACAAAGTCAAGAATACCTGCAACTGCTTAACCAAAAGTTCGTCTCTTCCACCTCCAATAATTCCGCGCCCTAGCTTTCCTTTGCCATGCCCACCTGGGGTCAGATCCTCGCTGAGCTACAACAGGAACAGCGAAAAACAAAGCAACTTCCATACGATTCAGTCCGCAGAAAGTATCTCTCGGCGCTGAACAGTCACACACATCGGAACACGATCGTTTACACATCAAAATGGACACAGCCCGGGAGGTTCCCCTGAGGCGACAGAAGCAATCGTCACCTACCTGAGGTCAAAGTTTGACGATATCAGAGTTATTGTCCCCCAAGGTGCAATGTCCGCAGCAACGATGCTTACGTGTTCGGCAAATCGCATCGTTATGGGAAAGCACTCTTTTCTCGGTCCTATCGATCCGCAGATTATACTTCAGACGCCACTTGGCAACCAGGCAGTCCCGGCTCACGCGATTCTTGATCAGTTTCGAAAAGCACAGGAGGAATGTAAAAACCCCCCAACTCAAATCAAAAGCCGGTGCCCCCTAGCTCTCCCTTGATGCAGGAGGCTTTGAGTGCTTCCTGCCGCTTAATGAGCTGGTATTGTTCTGCACGCTGCCACTGCAGGCTGCCACGACCTTCAGGTCGTGGCAAAGAAAAGGACAAATAAATTGGGGTTTTAACCCACTCCACGTGAAGGCATAAGCTATGCCCTACGTCAAAATATGGATACATGTCGTTTGGTCGACCAAGAATCGCGAGCCGATGCTGAAGAGCGATGTTCGATCTA
>JBHHZW010000653.1:0-1640 GCA_046758305.1 Bacteroidota bacterium
TTGAGATTTTCCAAAAGATAACTTACCCTTCTACTGAGAAAACTTCCTAATCCTTTTGTGTGGGAGCTGCACCTTCAATCTTTTGTGAGATTTTGTTATGAAGACTGCAAGTGTCGTCATCTGTGGCGCTGGGATAGCGGGCATTTCGGCTGCCTTCCATCTAGCAGTTAAACGAGGCGTCAAAGAGGTCTTGCTGGTGGATGAGCTGGCACCACTCACCCTCACCAGCGACAAGTCAACCGAAGCCTACCGCAACTGGTGGCCTGGCCCGGGGAATACCATGGTGCGCTTTATGAATCACAGTATTGATCTGCTTGAAGAACTGGCCTCTGAAAGTGACAATTACTTCAGCATGAATCGTCGGGGATATGTTTTCCTCACTGCTGATCCAGATCATGTTCCAGTCATAGAGCGGTCGGCGATAGAAATCTCGCAATTGGGAGCAGGCCCCTTACGCTACCACCGTGGCCTTTCCAACGATCCCCCCTATTCCCCTTCTGCGTCTCGAGGCTTCGGTCCTCAATTAACGGGTGCGGACCTTGTTTTGGACCAGGCACTGATCCGGAAACATTACCCATTCATTTCGGAGCGAGCCGTCGCCATGTTACACACACGCCGGTGCGGATGGCTGAGTGCTCAGCAACTGGGCATGTACCTGTTGGAGCAGGCAAAGGAGCATGGCGTGAAGTTCTTGAAAGGCCGTGTTATAGACGTCACGGTCAGAAAAGAGCAAATTGAAACCGTTCACGTGAACTCAGACGGTGAGCCAATACGGATATCAACCCGGCATTTTGTCATTGCCGCTGGCCCATTACTCAAACAAGTCGGGGCAATGATAGGCATCGATTTGCCCGTTTTCAACGAACTTCATGGAAAAATCGCTTTTAAAGATTCGCTGGGTGTTGTCCCGCGTGATGCACCGCTTATGATCTGGAATGACCCGACCATCCTCCCCTGGACCGATGAAGAGCGGAAGGTATTGGCGGCCAGTAAAGAGACTCAGTGGCTGCTTGAAGCATTTCCCGGGGGCGTCCATTTTCGTCCTGAAGGTGGAGCAGGGAGTCAAACATTGTTGGCCCTTTGGACGTACGATATCAAAGTCCAAAAACTCGTCTGGCCGCCCTCCTTTCCTCCCGAGTATGCAGAAGTTGTAATGCGGGGCATGAGCGTCATGATTCCTGCCCTGTCTGTTTATCTAGGGAAAACGGGAAAGCCTGTGGTCGACGGAGGGTACTATTGTAAGACGCAGGAAAACCGGCCGTTGATTGGGCCTCTTCCCGTCAAAGGGGCTTACGTTATCGGGGCTCTATCCGGATTCGGCATCATGGCCAGTATGGCTGCCGGCGACTTGGTGGCCCTGCACGTCGCAGGCGAGGAGTTGCCCGATTACGCCCCCGCCTTCCTTCTCAGCCGCTACGAGGTCCCTGATTACCAGAGTCTCTTGGCAAACTGGGATGCCACATCTGGCCAATTATAAAAAGGACCGTGCTAACTATGCTGCACTATGACTCTGCCGGCCTCGTCTGCTGCTCTTTTACGAAAACATGCCAGCATGCCCCGACTTTTGAGTCGGAGAGGAATGGCATCCTTTGCCGGGGACATGGGGGTCTCTATTCAAGCCGCCAACCAGTTGTCCGGTG
>JBHHZW010000654.1:0-1633 GCA_046758305.1 Bacteroidota bacterium
CTTTGCTTGCCTCTTCTGCTTCGCTTGCCTCTTCTGCTTTGCTTGCCTCTTCTGCTTTGCTTGCCTCTTCTGCCTCATCTCCTCCTGCTTCTTCTTCCTCTTCCTCCCCCTCTTCAGCATCCTCCAATTCGGCCTCCATCATTTCACGTATCTCGCGAACGCGAGTTTCCTCGACTCCTTCGATCTGTCTCAGCTCATCGACATCAGCCTCCAGCACTTCACGCGCAGTCGAGTAACCAGCTTCGGCGAACTTCGCATAGAGTTCTTCTCCGAGCTCCTCCTTGAATTCCGTTAATTCAATGTCGTATTCGCCTTTCTCCTTCCTCACATTGATTTCATATCCGGTAAGTTTGGATGCGAGCCGAATGTTCTGCCCGTTTCTACCGATGGCGAGTGAGATCTGGTCATTGGGAACGATGGCCGTAACGGTTTTCGTGTCTGAGTCCACCATGACCGCTTTCGGCTTTGCGGGAGAGATTGCTCGCGCAATAAAGACCTCCGGCACGTCGCTGTAGTTGATCACGTCGATGTTCTCGTTATTCAGTTCACGGACGATGGCGTGGATGCGAACGCCCTTCATGCCGACACAAGCCCCAACAGCGTCAATGCGGTCATCATGGGATTCGACAGCAACTTTCGATCGCTCACCCGGCTCGCGCGCGATCCGTTTGATCTCGATGATGCCGTCGTAAATCTCCGGTATTTCAATCTCGAATAATTTAGCCAGAAATTTGGAATCCGCTCGTGAGACGATGACGATCGGATTGCCGGAGTTCTTCCGCACCTCCTTGATAATGGCACGGATCGTTTCCCCCTTCTTGTAGCGCTCCTTGAAAATCTGTTCACTTTTTGGGAGAACTAACTCGTTCCGATTGTGGTTGATGAGAATTTCGTTCCTTCGAATCTGGTAAATCTCGCCGACCATGATGTCACCAATCGCACTGCTGTACTCGTTATAGATAATCTCCTTTTCAATCTCTCGGATTCGCTGATTCAGGTTCTGTTTCGCGCTGAAAATAAGTCGCCGACCGAAGGTCTGTAAGTCTACGATCTCCACAAACTCATCACCGATTTCAAGGTCTTCGCCAGACTTCTCCCGGGCGGTCTCTAGATCGATCTGGGTGTTCGAGTCTTCCACCATCTCGACGACTTGTTTTTCCAAGTAAATCTCGATGTCGCCCTTATCCATATTGACAACGACATCGAACTTTGCATCCTGCCCGTATTTTTTACGAACCATCATTCCAAAAATATCCTCCACGATAGCGACGAGAACATCTTTCTCGATTCCTTTCTGCCGGACCATCTGGGCAAAGCTTTCCACAATCTCGTAATTCATAATGCCTCCAAAATATGCTTCGACGTCCCTTCCGACATCACCATGAGAGTTTCACCTTTGCTTCCGCGATCGAATCAAATGGTATCCGAAGTGCTTCGTCCTCTCGACGAGTCGGGTCTTCGACTGACTTCTTGAGGACGATCCACTCATCAGACACCCCTTGCAGCTCCCCTTCAACGTTGCGCGTCATCGATTGGTAAGTGTATCGGACGCTCAGGGGTCGACCGATGTGACGCCGATACTGTCGTTGATACTTCAGCGGTCGGTCCAGACCGGGCGACGACACTACTATGT
>JBHHZW010000655.1:0-1632 GCA_046758305.1 Bacteroidota bacterium
AGATCTTCAAGGAGATTGTTCGAGCGGAAGATCGTTCTTTCAACGAAGCCGAATCCCAACACGGTACGGACCTAAAAAAGGTTGGTAAGCTTCAAGAGAGGTTGGTTGAATATTATAAAGGCGAACTCGCTGACAAATATGGTTTGACGCGGGAGCAACTCAAATCGATCAGTCTCGAGGGGCTTCAAAAACAGTGGCCAATGCCATGACTCGAGCGTACCATCTAACAAAGGCATGGAGTGGGACGCTCATTCCGCTGCGCTGCATTCGCGCCCCTCATGCCCGACGTTGCAAAGAGCCCTCTATAGGAATAATCGCCCATGAAGAACGACAGAGAAATCAGACAGCTCTGGCATATTGCAAAGACGTATTTCCAGAGAGCAAAGGAATTGCGAGATGCCAATAAGAACCACCTGCGCCAGAAGTCCAATCGCATTGCCAAATTCTACGAGAAAGCAATACCGACTGACCAACACAAGAAGGAGTTGAGCATTTTAGTAGCCCACCTAAGCTCGGCTGCTGTTCGCATGGTGACGATTGACGAACGGTTCAGGGAAGATCATAACTACCGGATTACCCCTCCGTATGGACAGGAATTGAAGTACACGCAGAGTCAGGCACGGTTGAAAAAAGCTCTGATGGCCAAAAGGGATTGGTACATCCATCAAATGCTTCGTGATAACGTCGCTCATGTCGAGAGATCTAGAAAACCCGGCAATCAGACACTCTGGCATGCGAGACAAGAAGCTATAGAATCCATGAGCGTTGAACAGATCTTTAACGCCATAGCCGCTGTGATGGAGAAGTTCCGAACGGAACTGGCTGGCAAGAGGCTTCCGTGAAATCTCTAGTCGTCGTTGATTTGTAATCAGGAGTGTTTTGGCGATGGTCGCGTACCATGTGGGCGTGATTCGGGGGACGCGATACTGATTTCGTTACGACCAACAAAAAAGGGTTCCTAAAAAATATGTATTATGTCCCCGGAATTCACCGGAGTTCATCCGCCGCTGAGCTCCAGGCCTTTCGGCGGCTTCAGCGCGGCGTCGCTCAGCTCGGATGTTAGGTTGAAACGAGCGGCACCAGAGGTGTAGTATATATCTTATGAAGCAAGACCCAAATGGCCTGCTCAAGGAAGCCCTGAAGCTGCCACCAGAAGCGCGAGCCGCGCTTGCGGGATCTCTCCTCGACAGTCTCGACCAAGAGGTGGATGAGGATGCAGAGGCGGCGTGGCAAGTCGAGATTGACAGGCGCCTCAGGGAACTCGATGCGGGAAGCGTGAAGCTCGTTCCGTGGTCTGAGGCTCGTCGAAGCATCGCTGGGCGCTGATGGCCCGGCGATCGATCGAGTTTCACCCCGAAGCCGTTGCTGAGGCTCAGGCGGCCACCGAGTGGTACCGGCAGCGTAGCGAGCGGGCCGCAGACGCTTTCCTTGCAGAGCTCGACACCGCGGTTGATCGGATTGCAGAGGCTCCGGGGCGTTGGCCTGCCTACCTCCGAGGCACGCGTCGTTTCCTGCTACGCAGATTCCCCTTCGCTGTGGTTTATCGCAAGGTCGGTGAGACTGTGCAGGTCGTTGCGGTGGCCCATGGACGCCGAAAACCTGGCTATTGGAAGGGCCGTTGAATCTCGTGGA
>JBHHZW010000656.1:0-1625 GCA_046758305.1 Bacteroidota bacterium
CGGCCCACACAAGAAGTTCGGGCCTAACTATTACTCCTGCGCGCCCTGACATAAATGAATTATCCTCAGTTGGGAGCTTGTATTGTTTCTTTGACTGCAGCGCACATAGGGTGGGCAGGAATTACGTCGTCCCGCGAAGCCCCGTTCTACGGGACGAAGGGGGATGGAGCGAGCCCGCCCGAACGACCGCGTGTGGGTGTTTACCGTTCGGTCGGGCGCGCACAACTGAACTCTATCAACAAATCCAGCCTGCCCGCCATGTTTTGCTCGTTCCCACGCTCCGCGTGGGAACGGTTCTCGCATTTCTGAGCCGACAGCCTCGCGATCAGCAGCTTGTTTGGACCGAAGTGTGTCGGGGTCTCGTTCCCACGTCCCGAGGGGATCCCTTCGGGAGAGACCCTGGGAACAAGCGCTTGGGGACCTGATGCGTCAAAAAGTGTTTCGCACTGCCAGTCAGTTGATCGCTCGCTCGTGGATGCTCTCTCGGCGGACAGTGCAACGCTTCACCGATCACGTCAAAAAACACGCACTGCTTCGTCCGCTATGCAACGATGAGGGGTGCGAAGTTTTCTCTTGACTTTGACCTTTTATAAAGTGTTATGCGCCGTTGCCACCGGTGCTATCGCAGTTGATGATAGAGCTCGTTCAACCTGCCTCCCATTGAAAGGTAGGTTGCTACCGCCTCTTGGTACCTCTTTAGATGACGTCTGTATTCCGAGTACTTGTAAGACGACGGATCTTCCGCCTTCTTGCGTAACTCATTTAGCATTGTCTCAAATCGAAGGACAGTTTCAATCAGAGCCAGAACATACTCGGACATGAAGTGCAAAAAGTGAGTTTCTTGTTCAGGAAGATTGAACGAATCGGTTGTAAGCCTGAGATTGTTAAGGGCTAATTCATGGTCTCTCAATTGAGCCAAGACGGCTACTGCTTGATTCTGCAAAAGCGGATAGTCAATTGCCTTGAATATGAAAGGCAAGGGAATCGCGTGCCTCCATTTGAACTTAAAAACCGCATCGTGGATGGAAATATATGAGGTTAAGAGGCCGTTGACGTCACTAGCAATTCGGAGCAACTCGCTCTTGATCGAATTCATATGAAGTCAGTGGCGGCAATGGCACATAACGTTTCGCAAAACCACTCAGCCCGCTGGAATGGAGCGAAGCGGAATGGAAGCGGGTTGAGCGAACACTTTTAGTCGTGCAAACATAGGTACTCTATCGAGCCTTTGCAGATGTGTGAGCGCCGTGGTTTTGCGTGTTAGGCGCAGGCAAAGTTCTATATCGATTGCGTTTTGCAGCACCACCCACCACGGTGATTATCTGCTCAGCGACAAATTAGCTACCATGGGAAATACGCTCTACCGTCGGACATGCGGATAGCCCTGATGTGACCAAGCAAGTCAATAATGGTCCCAAGCTCATCCTTAGAAAGCGTAGGTCTACCCAGTACAAGGTAGTCAAGCACTTTTGACTTAGATGGAATATCGCGGCTGCCTAGTATGCGCCGAAGAGCTTGTTCGATATCCTCCCGCGAAAGGCGATGGAGTTTCAGGAACTGGTCGATCTGGGCGAGGAGGATCGTATTGAAAGAGGCTTTGGAGCGGCGGGCCATCTTGATCCCAA
>JBHHZW010000657.1:0-1623 GCA_046758305.1 Bacteroidota bacterium
CAATACGATCAAGGCATACCGCGACGTGTTTACTCTCCTTCTGCGATTCTGCCGCGATGTGCGGGGAATCGCTCCGGAAAGACTGCGCCTGGAACAGATCGACGGTTCCTTGGTGGAAGCCTTCTTGGATTACTTAGAAAGGGAAAGGGGCTCTCGGCCCAGTACACGAAACCATCGTCTTGCAGCCCTGCATGCTTTCTTCCGGTATGTTCAGTGGGAGGAGCCGGAGCGCATGCTTCAGTGCCAAAAAATCCTCGCCATTCCCCAGCGGCGACACGCTCGTCCTATGGTCGCGTATCTTTCCAAAGAGGAGTTGGCTGAGATTCTGGCGCAGCCGGACCTGAACAATCGAGCAGGTCGAAGAGATGCGGTTTTGCTCAGTCTCCTCTACGACACCGGAGCGCGAGTTCAGGAGTTGATCGATCTTTCGGCCGGAGACGTACGATTGGATCCACCCGCGCAGGTGCGCCTTATGGGAAAGGGACGTAAGATGCGTGCTGTACCTTTGATGGCGAAGACGGTCCAGCTCCTACGCGATCATATGCACGAAAACCATTTGGATCGTCCCGAACAGTTTGACCGGCCTCTTTTCCGCAACGGACGCGACCAACGATTATCCCGTTCGGGAGTCCGCTACATCCTTCAAAAATATCTCGGGAAAGCACGAAGCAAGCGTCCGAGTCTGAATCGCACGGTGACTCCACACACGCTTCGCCACACGAAAGGAATGCACCTGTTGCAGGGTGGAATCTCCCTTGAGATGATCCGGGACTTCCTGGGCCATGTGGATGTCAAAACGACTCAGATCTATGCGAGGGCAAATCTCGAGATGAAACGAAACGCGCTTGAGAGAATCAGCGACTCTTCGCCGCTCCGAGCGATTCCATCCTGGCAACAGAACAACAACCTTCTTGAGTGGCTCCGTTCTTTGTAACACTTCGGAGGACACCCATGCCAAGTCTAAAACGAGGTCCGCCAACCGCGACCAGATTGTTATGTGGAGTGCTGCCAACCAGATGGCCTTGCAATCAAAGGGTTAGGGCACCTCACTGCGCATAACGACTGTCTGCGCATAATTGACAATCGACGATGCTGCACGCTTGGTGCTTGAGTGTTTCACGAGCGTTGACGAGAAACAAAATAAAGTCGTTTTCAAACTTGGGTCTGTTTTTGAATTAGAGTCATCTGAAATTTCGCGTTACTTTGCTCAGGGGCGTCATCTTGCGGCACTGAAACGGATCGTCGAGGGTGAATATCTAAAACGCTTACTTTCCGATAGTGAAATGCTCATTTTGGCAATCGACGAAGCTGACAAATGCCCCGTATCCCTCGCGCAGTTAGTTCGCAGTATCGCAACACACACTCAACAGCAGGGTGTGAAAGGCGTGCGTTTTGTGATGGCTGGTGTCAGTCCTTTCTTCCAATCAATGGTCAACGAAGATCCAGGCATCAACAGATTTTTCTACAAGACAATCATCTTGGATCCGATGCCCCAAGATGAAGCGACGGACCTTATGGAGACCAAGCTTGGCCTCGTTGCTCAGAAAGCGGTAGAGAACGGTATTCAAGTGAAACTCCACGCCCTTACGGGCGTGGCCTCTTTATAGCTCAAGCTCCGCTTGT
>JBHHZW010000658.1:0-1610 GCA_046758305.1 Bacteroidota bacterium
TGTCTTTCCCCTCGACTTCAGCTTCTGGGCAATGGGTGGCATAGTGCGAACCGGGATGGTTTTCGACGACGGTAATGTCACCCGCTCGTTGCGACGTCCCGTAAGCAGTTCAGGAGACTGGTAATGGCCTCTATTGCATTTCTTGGCCTGGGAATTATGGGCGCACCCATGGCTGTCAATCTCGTGCGCGCCGGGTTCGATGTCGTGGGATGGAACCGCACCTCGAGCAAGGGAGCGCCAGTCCTGGAGGCGGGGGGCTCCATCGCTGAGTCTCCCGCCGAAGCGGTCAAGGGAGCCGACTACATTCTTTCCATTCTCGACAGCGGGCCGGTGGTGCGCGAGGTGTTCTTCGATAGCGGTGCTTCGGATCACATGAAGCCCGGCGCCGTTTTCATCGATATGGCGTCCATCCCCCCTAAGATGGCGCAGGAGCACGCGAGGCTCCTGAAGGAAAGAGGGGTTGGTCACCTCGACGCACCGGTATCGGGAGGAAGCCTTGGTGCCGCGGAGGGATCGCTGGCCATCATGGCTGGAGGAGAGAAAAAGGATTTCGAGCGCGCTGAGGCCGCGGGCATTTTCAAGCCGATGGGGCGAGCAAGCTATATCGGGCCGGCTGGCAGCGGACAGATCGCGAAGCTCGCCAATCAGATCATGGTGGCGGTGAATATCTCCGGCGTGGCCCAGGCGCTCCTGCTGGCAAGCGCTGGTGGTGCCGATCCTGCACAAATTCCCGAGGCTTTGTCAGGTGGTCACGGCGACAGCCGCGTCCTGCAGGAACATGGTCGTCGCATGATCAAGCGAGACTTTCGCCCGGGCGCACCAATTCGCAATTTCGTCAAAGATCTCAACACGGTTCTCGAAACGGCAGCCGACCTCAACATAAAGCTGCCGATCGTGGAAGTGGTCAGAGACGTGTTTCAGGATCTTTATGACAAAGGTCTGACGCAGTATGACCACAGTGCTTTCCTTCTAAATCTAGAAGCGATCAACACTCCGACTCGTTTGGGTACAGGCGCCGACACCACGCCGGAGTGACGAGAAGCGCCGCTCGATGTAGTCCGAGAGCTCTTCTTCTCTGATGTCATTCACCGCCTGATACAGCTCATCGAGCACCGCGAGGCAAAGTGGTTAACAGGAATATCAGTGAAGTTAGTGTATTAAACTAAATCAACCACTTGCGCCACTTGCCATCTTTGAAACCATATTTGAATTAGCCGTTTTTCTGTGATTTCCAAAGTGGCTACGACACAATTTCGACACAGTTTCGAAACATCCAGTTGTGAGGCCGTCCTGAGTTTTGTGCCTTTTTCGGTTTCATCGAAACAGTATTAACTATTCTCAAGGACGCTTTATCCCGCCGATCAAGACAACTGTGAGCAGGTTCCAAGCGACATAGACGAACAGATAAATTGGTGACCCAGTCTTTTTACTCATGAGCGCAATCCTATTGCCCCTTGCCGGTCTTGTTATGATATCCTCGTTGGGATAGTTGACTAAATTGCTCAGACATGTCAGGGGTAAGATGACACTTCGGTCCGAGGAAAGAGTCTTCCCGAAGTAGGTCAACGGTAATAACCACCTCCAAGGTACGTGAAATGGCACGCACAGTG
>JBHHZW010000659.1:0-1595 GCA_046758305.1 Bacteroidota bacterium
ACTGGAGAGTTCAAGGGTTAGCCACCCTAGCGAAACGGGCGTCACCCTTTTTTCATAGGAACTACCTTCGCATTGCCGGCGTCGGCTCGTTCATGCACCGCTGCCTTGCGTAGAAGCCCTGGCGACACGTTCCAATGCTGCCCGGCATCGGTTATCACCGTAACCGTTTTCCTGTTATATCGGATTAATATTCCAGCCAAAGGCGGACGCCCTTCCAGTTGAAACGTGACCCGTTCACCGATCCTGAAGTCCAGCATTTGCGAGTGCGCGCGCATCTGGTTCAAGAATCGCAGGCGCTCCACGATCCTCTGGTCCAGGTCGATAAGTTCCTCTTCGCTGAGTTTGTCGATATCAATCTTCATCATGCTTACTACCTTTCCTCTCGGTTTGCTCCAAACGCGGGCTTGAGATAATAAGAGCTAAAGGCGCACCTACCCAGTTCATTCCCAAGGCATGTCGTACCAGTGAACAAATTCCGTGTATGCCTCCTCAGCAAGGCTATATTTCACGCCGCGAGCGCTCGTGCGCTCAAACCGCACCTTGGCATCATTGAACAATCGCACTACCGCATCATGGATCAAATCGTTAAGCTCGCTCGGGTCGCTCGCTTCGGTGGCCTCGAGTAGAGAGGCAGCCAGTGAATCCTCGTCTCCCTCCTTGTCTCTGTTGGCGTCGGCCATGACGGCTGCATACTGCAACATGCCGGCCAACATGACGGAAAGACGGTGGGTGCGCCCGTCAGGGATCAACTTACGTAACATGCGCACCCATACCTCGTATGTGTCCGCACCGACAACAGTCCTGAAGCTGCGACTTGCTTCCTTTGCCACCGCTTTTGCCTGTTTCTTAGTTTTCATATCGACTGTTCCAACCTCCCTCCGAGCCCGCGAGGGCAATGAGCGCGTGATGGCATCAAAATCAAGACCTATGGAATGTTCATTCCTAGTCGCTCTTGGTATCGTGCCTCGGGCAAGGTTTCATGTCGTACCTCACGAGAAACTTAGAATTCATAGCCTCGGCTCAACCAGTAGTGCCAATCACTGACCGCTTCCTTGGTTGCAGGATCCGCTGTCAAAGGATCCAACTGAGACAGCGGCACCGCCAGGCTACGGCCACGCCACCGCACTCGAACGAACATCTCGGATTCACACTCCTCTTCCGGAGCCATACCCAAGACATATATCTCTTCCCGGATTCGCAGCGGCGAAACGGCGCGCTTGGATTTGCAGCGGGCTTTAAAGGGGACTTTCATCTTCCCCTCAAGGTAGTAATACCAACCCATCGCCCGCTCCTCGGAGTTGTACGCGTCAGCGACGGCTTCCATTTCAATCTTTCTCTCACGGCCTTTATTTTCTTTCACGCGGGCCATCGCAGCATCTTAACGGTAACTTATCCTCAATTTTCCTCCCCGGTCAACAGTAATCTCCGGCCCATGAATACGGAAGAATATCTGACGATCGACGAAGAGGCGGCTCGCTTGAAGCTAAGCCCGAAGACTGTCCGGAATAAAATGACCTCAGGGATCTTTAGGCGGGGCGTGCACTACTTCGGCCCGAAAGGCCTCCGTCCGCGATTCAACTGGTCTGCGGTCGAGA
>JBHHZW010000660.1:0-1590 GCA_046758305.1 Bacteroidota bacterium
TTCAAAGTGTATCTCTGGGACAATAGGAAGCCGTCTCCAACCTATCGGAACAAGATGGTGATCAATGCGGGTGAGGATGAGCCGAAATCGATTCTCATTCCGGCAGGCGTAGTCCACGCGTACAAAAACGCCGGCTCAAAGGAAGGCATGGTGGTGAATTGTCCAAACCGACTCTATGCCGGAAAGGGTCGGAAAGAACAAGTAGACGAGATCCGCCACGAGAGCGACCCACAATCGATTTTCGAGTTGGACTAACCGATGAAGAACATTCTGATCACTGGTGGAGCAGGCTTTATCGGCTCGAACTTTACTCGATTTCTTCTCGAGCAGAACGAAGGGTATGTCGTCGTAAACTTCGATAAACTCACCTATGCGGGCAACCTCGAAAACCTCGAAGATGTCGAGGAGCATCCACAGTACCGCTTTGTTAAGGGAGATATCTGCGACCGACCTCTCGTCGAATCCATCATCAAGGAATATCACATTGATACCATCGTCAATTTTGCTGCCGAATCCCACGTTGACCGTAGTATTCTCGGTCCTGCGGTGTTCATCGAGACGAACGTCGTTGGAACTAATACGCTCCTGGAGGTGACGAAAGACTTCGGCCTGGAACGCTTTATGCAAATATCGACAGACGAGGTATATGGATCGCTGGGGGCGGTAGGGAAATTCACCGAGCGGCATCCCCTGCATCCGAACAGTCCCTACTCGGCAAGCAAGGCAAGCGCGGACCTGCTTGTGCAAGCCTACTATCATACGTTTGGGTTACCTGTCGTGATCGCGCGGAGTTCAAACAACTATGGTCCATATCAATTCCCTGAAAAGTTGATTCCCTTAATGATTGTTAACGCGCTCGCAAATCGGTCGCTTCCGGTTTACGGGGACGGCCAGCACGTGCGCGACTGGGTGTACGTGAAGGATAACTGCGTGGCTCTCGAGCTCATTCTTCAGAGCGGAAGGCCCGGAGAAATTTACAACATCGGCGGGGACAACGAGAAGAAGAACATCGACGTTGTCAAGACTATCCTTCAGCAGTTGGGGAAGCCGGAATCATTGATCGAGCACGTCAAGGATCGACCGGGACATGACCGTCGGTACGCGATCGACTCCGCGAAAATTAAAGAGGAACTTGCCTGGCAGCCTTCGCATACTTTCAAGGAAGGTCTGGGTGAGACGATCGACTGGTACGTCACTTACCAGGGATGGTGGAAGCGCGTCATGGGTGGAGACTATCGAGCGTACTACCGCAAGATATACGAAGAGCGCTAATTGAATCGAGAACTCGAAATGAGCGTAACCTTAAAACAAAAAATCAAGAAGAAAAGTGCAACCGTCGGCGTGGTCGGATTGGGCTACGTCGGGTTGCCCATTGCCGTGGAGTTTGCCGAGAGAGGTTTCCAGACGGTGGGGATCGAGACGAACAAACAGAAGGTCGAGTCCGTCAATGGCGGCAAGAACTACATCCCCGACGTCGAGGATGCGCGGCTTGCGAGAGTCGTGAAGGGAGGGAGGCTGGTGGGGATGGGCGACTATAGTTGTGTGAATTCGCTTGATGTGATCTACATCTGTGTTCCAACCCCATTCACA
>JBHHZW010000661.1:0-1582 GCA_046758305.1 Bacteroidota bacterium
GCATCTCGCGGGAATCCAGGAGAGAGTGGCATCGGTATTATTCTCCGTGATGCCAAGGGCAACATGCTATTCTCTGGGAGCGGGTATCTCGGAAAGGTCACAAACAACGAAGCAGAGTACAACGCACTCCTTCTCTGCCTCAAGAAGATCAAATCGGTTCTGATGGGTCGCGACCGTGCGAAATCGACGTTTGAAAAAGTCATTGTCTATTCCGATAGTGAACTACTTGTGAACCAGATGCGAGGGCTCTATAGGGTCAAGGATGAGCAGTTAAGAAGAATGTTTCGAAGGGCCGCCCGGCTGATTCAGTCGCTCCCTGTGAGGGTTGAGATACGCCACGTAACGCGAGAGCAAAATCTGGATGCAGATATGCTCGCAAACTATGGGATCGAGACAAGAATCAAACTCAGAGTGTAACTCAAACAATAACACAAATCCGCTTCAGAACATCCAGGGTAAGTCAGGCAATCGCTCCCCGATCTTCGGACGGGGGGAGGAAAGTCCGAACTCCTCAGGGCACAGTATCCCGCGAAAGCGTGGGTCCCGTCGGCGATACCCGACGGGAACGGAAAGTGCCACAGAAAACAGACTGCCGACGCCAGCGGCGGGCGCTAGCGCCGAATCATTCGGTGTAAGCCCAACGATGGCAGGTCAAGGTGAAAAGGTGGTGTAAGAGACCACCGGTCACGCAGTGATGCGTGACGCATGGCAAACCCTGCTGGGAGCAAGACCACATAGGAGGACATCCCGACTTGCCCCGACGTTGTCGGGACGAGGTCGGGACGAAGTGGCCCGCTTCGGTAGATCCTCGGGTAGGTCGCTTGAGTCCGGCCGCAAGACCGGGACAAGAGAAATGATTGCCTCTTCCCCCTTGGGGGAACAGACAGAATTCGGCTTATCGACTTACTCTGGATGTTCTGTTTTTCTGAAGGAACTCGGTCGTGGAATACCGATGGAAACTCGATCCACCTGCTGAGCCCGATGCCGTACGACGCCTAGCAGACGAAATAAACGTCCCACAGACGATTGCGGCGATCCTTGTAAATCGGGGAATTGATACATTCGAAAAGGCGAAGGCTTACTTCCGACCGTCCCTCGACCTCCTCCACGATCCCTTTCTGATGGACGGGATGGGCCGAGCAGTTTCACGAGTCCTTCGAGCACGTCAGCTTCGAGAAAAAATACTGCTGTTGGGTGACTATGACGTCGACGGGACAAATGGCACAGCAATGCTCTACCTCTTTTTGAGGAGCTTGGACTTCGATGTTCTGCTCCACATACCGGATCGTATAAAGGAAGGGTACGGTATCTCGACAACGGGGATTGATCGCGGGAAGGAGTTCGGTGCTACGCTTATGATCGCAGTGGACTGCGGAATCACTGCCGTCGAGCAGGTAGAATACGCAGCGACGCTCGGA
Organism: Bacteroidota bacterium; assembly: GCA_046758305.1. Taxonomy (GTDB): domain Bacteria; phylum Bacteroidota; class Ignavibacteria; order UBA10030; family JAZGDE01; genus JAZGDE01. The sequence goes on from JBHHZW010000661.1 coordinate 1,419, forward strand.
CTAGATGTGATTATCTGTGACCACCATTTGCCAACGAGCAGGTTGCCTTCCGCCCACGCTGTCCTCGATCCGTTGAAGCCCGGCTGTATGTATCCCTTCAAAGGCCTTTGCGGATGTGGTGTTGCCTACAAACTCATCCAAGGTATTTGCACTCGATTAAGCAA
>JBHHZW010000662.1:0-1579 GCA_046758305.1 Bacteroidota bacterium
TTCCTGGAGACGTACGGATGGCTATGAAAGTGAACAAAGACGACGTTTGCACCTCTCTTCATCAAATAGTAGGAAGCCACCGGTGAGTCGAAACCCGCAGAGAGCATGCAGACGACACGACCGCTCACACCGACCGGTAGACCGCCCGGACCGCGAACTTTTGAGACGTACACGAACGCATGTTTTTCCGCAATCTCGATGAAGAGGGTAAGATCGGGGTTGGCAAGGTCCACACGTTTGCGGAACGTGTCCTTAACGTATTGTCCAACTTCGGCATTGATCTCGGGCGAAAGCTTGGGGAAGGACTTGTATGAACGCCTCGTGTGGATCCTAAACGAGTGAAACTCCTGACGGCTCAGAAGCTCTAATGCTGCTGAGTTCAATGCCTCCATCGTCTGTTCCGACCTCACCCCGAGCCCCACGTATGCGATGCCAAATACTTTTTGCAATCGAGCGATCACGTGCTGCAGGTGATCGCTGTGCAGGTATGTGCTGATTGAACCAGTCGAAGGAAACTCGACGAGCATCCTTCCGTAACCCATCTGCACCGCATTCGCCTTAACCAACCCTCGGAGTGCACATCGGATGTTCTTCTGGAGTCGGCGTTCAAAGAAACTGCGGTTCCTGCCTTTCAGGCCGATCTCAGCGTAGTGGACTACAACGACGGGTTCCATCGTCATTTCCTTCGTCTGACCGTAGTCATTCTCCTGTAATCTATAAAAATAGACCCCACTTGGCAAATCAGCAGCTCTGAAATGGCTGCTCGCCAAAAGGCGTCCGCAGCTGCGAAAGGATAACAACTTGTGCAGCATGCCAAACCCATAGCCGAACTTCACGGACTTTTTCCGTATCCTTGGCGCAACAAGCTGATAACATGCGTTGAAAGAATAGGAATGCCGAATCTCAAGGACCCGTATTGAAGTTGCAACAAGCAACCGGGATTTGCTGTGGAGACCACATCAGCGCGCGTATTCTGGATATGACGCATCTTCCTTTCAAGCAACTTAATCGAATCTTCGTATCGCACGACGTTGTAGATCCCAGCACTTCCGCAACACCAGTTTGCTTCTTCGAGCTCGACATACTCTAGTCCCGGAATCGATCGGAGAATTTCACGCGGCTGATGGGAAATCCTCTGAGTGTGAACGAGGTGGCAGGGCTCGTGATAGGTGACACGCTTCCCAACTTGAACGGTTGGCTTTTTGAGATCGATCTCGACAAGAAACTCGAGGATATCCTTGGTCTGAGAAGCGAAAACCTTACCCCGCTGAGCGAACGCACCATCATCCTGGAGGAGGTGACCATATTCCTTCATGAAGGCGCTGCAGCCGGCAGAATTCACGACGAGGGCATCAAGCTCGGAGTCTGCAAACGCCTCGATGTTTTTTCTTGCAAGTTTCCGTGCTGAATCAAAGTCGCCGTTATGAGCGAGAAGTGAGCCGCAGCAGCCTTGGGATTTAGGAATCACGACTTCACAGGCGTTGTGAAGAAGCACCTGGACGGAGTCACGGTGGATCTCCGGATAGAGTACATTCATTATGCAGCCGGACAGAAAGCCAACCCGATACCGAGTGTTTCC
>JBHHZW010000663.1:0-1568 GCA_046758305.1 Bacteroidota bacterium
CATCCCCCAGGAACTTTATCTGGGTAGAGTCCACGATGATGAATGGTACGTCAGTAGTGTTCAGCCCCGCTCGCTTTATGTCAGCCTGCAGACGTTCACCCGTCTCATCGAGATTTTCCCTCACAGCTGTATGCCCTGTTTTCTGGTAGAGCAAGGTGTGGAGGGAAACGTTCGTGGTCAGGATGATGAGGACGATCGCCCCTCTGATAAGCATGGATCCCAGTATATCGAGCATGATGCTCATTAGTAAGTCAAGACAGTAGCAAAGGTTGCCTTCTCCAGGTACGATGGATGTTCCACGTTCACCTCAACCCTTTTCAAGTATGTCTGAACCGATGATTCCTGATCTAAGTTGGTCTCGGTGACGTAGTAGACCTTGGCCGTTAACTTGAACCCTCTCAGTCTCTCTGAATCAACTGTGCGATCGTAGCCGTCATAGTCATCGACGTCATCGAACATGCTGATGGAATTCCACGGCGCCACGTCGGGCCACGGAGTGAAGGACTCCGCGGATTCCGGCCCTAAGGCCGAAGCCGAGGTAAATTCAGAAGGATCTTGGTAAGTTGAATCAAGTGCGTTTTCGTCGAACCGCTTGGTAGCTATCTCCTCCAAGATTCCCTCCGCATAACTCACCGCAAGGTCGAGTGCCTCCCCTTCATACATCTCTTGATCACTGTCGACGATCATGCGATTGGCGTTCAGGACAGCAATTGACACCAACACAAGGGCTGCAAGCGTCAGCATCGTCTGTCCCATATTCATCGCAGGAAGTGCTCCTCAGTCTGGTTTGCTGCTTATATAGTAGTTACGCGAACTGTTCTACATAAGCTGTGCGTGCCATCACAGCCATTTGTATCTCCGGCGGGTGACGAACTCGATCATTTAATCCCGCCCCCAGGAATAGTGCCGGCGTTCGAATTCAATCAAATTCCGCAGTTTAGCCCCCGTTTTGAGGGTTCCGCTCCAGTCGAGTCCCCAATGTCCTCCAGGGGACCATTTCGACATGTAATTTTCCGAGCGTGACGAGCCGCACAGCGCGGTTCATTTTGGAACGTATGCCTCCGAAGCCCGTGCAACTCCTATTCTTCATCTTCAACGGTAGTGCTTGCTACTTCCTCAATCGTCGTGATCCCTTGCCTCAACAGATCGAGCGCAACCATCCTCAAAGTCCTCATACCGTTCCGGAGGGCCGATTGGCGAACGGCATCCTCGTTGACGGCGGTGTCCGCCTCGAGCACCAATCGTCGGACTTCCCTCGTGAAGTATAACGCTTCATGGATCGCAGTTCGGCCCTTAAACCCATTGGTGCAATGGTTGCACCCGATCGGGCGGTAGAACTTGGTCTTCCGAATTTCTTTTTCTGGGAATCCGAGTTTAACAAGCGCGTCTCGATCCGGCTCATTGACAGGACTTTTGCATCGCTCGCAGAGTTTCCGGAGCAATCGTTGCGCGAGAACGACGTTGATCGAATAGGCGATGAGAAAAGGTTCTACCCCCATTTTGTAAAGCCGGGAAACTGCACTGGGGGCATCGTTCGTGTGGAGGGTCGAGAGCGTAAGGTGACCCGT
>JBHHZW010000664.1:0-1568 GCA_046758305.1 Bacteroidota bacterium
AATCGCCCAGTTGAGAGACACTTCGGGCATGATTTGATTTTTGCCCGAACATTTAATTAATTTATTCGCTCAAGATAGTCGGGACCAAATTGAGGAGAGGATGAAACTATGGGGAGATTTACGTCTAAAATCTCCTGCGTTTACCTCGTTGAAAAGACGTTCTGCAAATGCATCAACTTTCTTCTGATCCATTGGATTCCCCCTTCAATGTTGATTACCGACTTGTCTCATGTCGGCTAACGTCTCGCCAACTCCCGAGCCTGGCAAAGCTAGGTTGGCTCAGAGCGCCGAAAGGCGCGGAGGCGGGAGTTGGCTGTTAGCCGTCTGTGCGGGTTTGTACGATCAGGAAAGCAATAAAGGGGCAGACATCACCCTTTTCTTTGTTTCATTCTTTCGACCTTCGATCCTTGGTTGCCACGGCATAAATGACATTGGTTTCAATCGCATTCACCCCATTGTCACGTATCCATTTAAGATTCGCATCACGCACTCGTGCTGCGGCCTTCGGACCCATCTGATCAATAGTCCAGCGAAGACCTGAACCGAGCGCTACCGTCCACCAGTCCTCAGGCCTCTCTAAGGCCTGACGACCATCCTCAGCTACAACCTCAGCGTTCTCCACACCACCATCCAGAAAAAGTTGCCGCACCGACTCGACATCGGTAATGCGGTCCCAAGGATTGAAGGCGGAGTAGAGATCCGGACGTTCGGCCTTCACCGCCTCAAGCCACACCTCATACACCGGCGCAAAGATACGTGGACCCCACGTCGTGATGGCCAGACGCCCACCGGGACGTACCATCCGCCAAAGCTCACCCACGTGAGATTCCATATCGGCAACGAAGAAGATGCCAAATACACATACGACGGCGTCAAAATGTTCATCAGGAAATCCCAGATCGGTCATGTCACCCACTTGAAACTCGATATTTTCAAGCCCTCTACTGGCGGCTTTTGCACGGCCTAACTCTAACAGCCGTTCGGCCAGGTCGACGGCCACTACCTTACCTTTTGGACCGACAAGCTCCGCTGAGGGAAGGGCGGAAGCGCCAGTTCCACAAGCGACATCCAATACGGACGAGCCGGGTGCAAGATCAAGACGCTGGACAGTGCGGCGTCCATACAAGTCCCAGAAAGCGAGGGGAGCATCATCATAATGATCGGCTGCTGCATTATATGTCTTGGTTGCTTTGATCTTGCCCGGATCTGTCAGCTTTTTCATGGGCGTCACCTCATATAACCGTGAATAGTTTGAATGCTACAGTAGTAGCGGATGATTAAGGTGGGGTGTGGGTAGGTGTGCTTTTGCCCCCTTATACTTTTCTCATAAATCCCACAAACCCGCATTGCGGCTAACTTCGTTATATCCGAACTTGGTTCGTTAATACCTCCATTTTGGCGTGATATCCGAAGTATTCCCGAGTGTTCTCTTTTTGCGATTGTTAATTCATTCCCTCCTCTAATTTATATTTTGGGTATTAACTATTCAATACGTTCAAATCCCTTATCCGAATTTGACAAAAATTATCCCATTTTTGTTTTAGCAGGCTGCATTTTTGACTCAAATT
>JBHHZW010000665.1:0-1565 GCA_046758305.1 Bacteroidota bacterium
TATCAACTTCAGCACCATCAACATACAATGTTCGGTAAGAGCCGTCCCACACAAAACCGATACGGTGCCAGTCGCCATCCGTGATGACGAATTCTGACACCAGTGGCGGTGGGACAAACCGGCCAGCAGGAGGCGATAAGCTGGTCATAAGTTTCCCTTCTGCTGGATCTGCCAATAGCCAGTTCGCGCCGTCTATTTGCGATATAACGACTTGCCCTGGTGTGTCCCCTTTAATCCAGGCAAAAACGCTGAACTTTCCATTCGCTGGGTTCGATATAAAGGGCGTGCTAACATAATCATCGACCCCGTCGAACTGAAGCGCGCCATTTACTTTCCCACCGGTAGGCTGCCAGACTGGCTCGCCCTTGAGGGTGCCATCTTTGTCACCGGCGCTATCGTGGGCGATGGTACCTTCTGTTTCGTCCAGCTTCCAATGCGCTATCAGGGAAAAATCTTTCTGCCAATCTTCAGAACTTATAACTTCGCCGACAGACATAATCTTTACATTGCAATCCGCCATTTCCGCAAACCTCTCGGCATCGCTTCGGCTGCCTACAATGTCACCCCAGTGATACGGTATGGCCAATTGTGGCTTTATATATCTTGTAGCTTCCGCTGCCTCCTCGGCGTTCATGGTATATGTACCGCCCGCAGGTAGTATCGCCACGTCAATATGTCCAAGAGTCTTCATTTCCTCTATCAGGTCGGTGTCGCCGGCAACATAAATCCGTTTGGAGGCGATTTCGATTATATATCCAACCCAGTTATTCGACTTCGGATGGTTCGGCTTGTTGGTGTTGTAGGCAGGCACGGCGGTTACGCTGACGTCGTCAAGTTGAATTGTCTGCCCCGGCAAGATTACCTGGCCTGTGCCTTGTCGCGCAACAACATCAGCAGGGGCGATGAACATCGTTTCCGGCCCCGACACCTTAGCAATATCTGAAGGCTGATAATGGTCGCCATGAGTATGAGTAACGAGAACCAGCGCTGCATCATGAGGTGACTCGCTTAACCTCCGCGGGTCAACGTAGATCACAGCATTTGCCGCCCAAATCTTAACACTGGCATGACCCAGCCACTGTATGTAGACAATTTCTTCATACTCTTCGAGCCAATGTTCACTTAAGACTGCCAAGTCTTTCAAATTCAATTTTCCGTCCCCAAGATGTGGTGGAGCAATATCAACTGATGATTCCTGCTGAAACCAATATTGAGCAAGTTGTGAATAATCTTTGAAGTCTACAATTCGGTCGCCGTTAAAGTCAGGTGATGGGACGCCGAGTCCGGTGTGATATTCTTCTGTAGTAGAAACCATATTTAGGTTTGGATAATGACCACCAAGTGCATATATCTTATCTCCGATCGAAGCTAAAAAGTGTCCAAGTCGTTTTTGCTGCATCGGAGATTTTGTGGTCCATGTATCCGTAATGGGATCATAAACTTCGTTAGCTGTACAGGCATCCGTACCCGAATAACCACCAATTGCATAGATTTTTCCATCCACAACACAACTAAATAACATTTCTTAAAAATCGTGCCGTCACTAAGCGGCTTTTAGTCTCCGT
>JBHHZW010000666.1:0-1563 GCA_046758305.1 Bacteroidota bacterium
TCTCTGGTGCATTTGGGAATTCACCGAGGATTGCTTGAGAGCCGAATACCCATAATTCGAAGTCCTCGGAGACGTCGCACGCTGCTCTGATTGCGTGTTCAAGCTGCTCCCGCGTCACTGGTTCCTCCAAGTCCACTCAGCAGTCGGGCCCGTTCGTCAGAGCTCAGGATAGCGAAAAAGGGGTTGCTCTGACGTAAACGATTGGCCCGTTCGCTGGACGATGTTAGGAATCGCGACAAACGTCTAATGGAGTAGGACTCCAGAATGTCGCTCCATTCCGTAATATCTCTAGTAGCAGGTCCCTGATCCTTTTGTAGCAGGCGATCGACGTGCTCCTTTGCCCGCCGGACGAGAGAAGTATCATGTTCGACGGCTTCAGCTAATCTGCGAGACAGCTCCAGCAAATGGCGATCCATATCTTCATGGGTCAGAGGCCTCGTAGGCATTTGCCGAACACATCTGTCCGGGAATGGTGGAGCCCCGTACAGAGAAATAACCTCCTCGGCTTCGAAACCGGGAAGATCAGCTTTGGTATAGCCGTTCACCTCAATAGTAAGATCGAAGTCTCGTTCTACCTGATTGAGTTGCGTGCGCAATTGGCGCATGCAGTTGGTCAGATGGCGCACGCCATGCAGGACGCCCAGTGCAAGTGGATCTCCGAGTTCTGCCGGGAACGCTTGAATCCATGCCGAGCGCGGAGGTGGCGCAAGGTTCCCAATTCTGGTTTTAATAGCGCTGAGCAGCGCTTCGTACTGATCCTTTTCCGCTTGAAAAAGCTTCAGCACGGCCTGCACGAGTCTATCGGCACGACGAAGTCCGTACTGATGTTTTCGGCCCCCCCCAACGTGAAGGACGAAACCCGACTGGAGAAGTCGCCTCAATGCCTTCCGTGCCCCGAGAGTGGTCAGCCCAGCACGTCCAGCGGCATCCGTCGCGGTGAGAGGTCCATCAACCTCGTTTGCGAGAACTCTCAACAAGCGTACATGTGCCTCTGTGCCGAAGAGTTCATTGAGAGGGTAGCGTAAAGGGTTCTGTTCAAAGACGATCGGTCGCATGGCCACCTCCATTCCTCATGGATGTACGCGCCCAAGTATGAAAACTATAGTTTCCTTTTGAAAACTATAGTTCCTATGAACAAATTACCAGTATTCGGACAACAATGCAAGTGTTCCGTAGAGCCGTTCGTCATCTTCATCATGATCATCATCATCGTCACGCTGATAGTCCGAATAGCTAACACGCACTGAGAGATGAACTAGTCCGCCTAGTGAGAACAGTTTGACCGAGCGGGTATCGCGGAGATATCTCTTCACCTAACTTGGGATTAGACAGAAGGAATTCTGTATAACCCAATTATCATCGAAAAAGACAATGGCCAAGAGAAGATTTCTCAGCTGTCACTAGCATGGAAAGGGATAACCATACTCCCTGACGAGACATTGTAAGCAAACTCGATTAAAAGTCAACTTCACGGTTTTGAATTCAAGATGTACTAATCGGCTCTGACCGAGCCGTATTCTGTTTATTTGCCTTAGAAATAATCAGACCATTGTCTGTTGATCT
>JBHHZW010000667.1:0-1561 GCA_046758305.1 Bacteroidota bacterium
CAACGACGCTGCTGAACGGCACGTTCCTCGTGGAATCCTCTATCGACGTGTATAAGATGTTGGAGGCAAGTGAGTCCCGAGTATCACTCGCCTGAAACAAACTCGTGCGTGCTTCCAGTTGAATGGGATTCCGCTGATGGTCGAAAGCCCCCGACACCGCCACGCGATACATCGCAGATGAATCCTGCTTCGAAGTGACCACCGTGAAGACCTCTGGATTCTGTACGTGAGAGAACACACTGAGAATCTCGAGCGGAGTCCCTGTGAGCGTATCGAGGATGGAAATGGCTTGATGCCACGGAAATGAAAACTGAACAGGTTCATTGAAACGAATCTCTAGGTGGTTACGATCGGGCGGTCTTGCACTCACGAGTATGGGTCCGGACGTATCTTCCTTCGCGAGACGGAAGTGAACGCCCTCCGCCGTGGGCTGATCACTCGTCAACGTCACATCACTCTGGAGAACTCCGTACGCATCCACTTCAGGGTCGTAAAGCAAATTCCGATGCTCGTCCCTCGCCGCGTAAAGCCGGTAGGACCCAAGGGCTATGAAATTGAGCGCGAAAAGTCCGCCCTTCCCCGTTTGTGTGACGTAGTCCGGCTTGGTTACCGATGGGTTGAGCGTGTCGGGTTGAATCGGATCGAGTCGATATCCGAAGATCATGAGGCCTTCTGGCTCGTCATCGTAGACGCGACCTTCGATGACTCCGGGGTCAATGACGTCGCCGGTGGAAAAGGCGAGAGTGTGAGCTGCTGCCATGCGAATTCTGGCGCGGGTGTCAACAACGTCCGTCCCGATGTTCACAACGTATGTCGTGTGGTTCTTGAGGTCCTCATCGAAACCGACTTTCACCCGCCGCCCGCTCCAGTCGAATTCCAGCGTCCCGATTGGAGGTGAGATAAAGATCGATTCCTGAACCGACCGACGGTCCACGAGCTCACTGAATTCGAGTTCCAGGTACTTCGTCGCGATGTTTGTGGCGTTGTTCGGCGGAAACGTCCTCACGATTTCCGGTGGAGTGGTATCAGGCGGACCGCCCGGCGGCGGTAACTGACCGCCACACCCGAAAAAGACAAAAACGACGGTTCCTTGCAAATAGGAGAACAAGACGGACGGAGGGGCTTGAAGGGCCATTCGAAGCCGCTCGCTCAGACGGGTTTTCAGCATTGAAGTGTGATTTGTTGTATTCCTGGACCTTCAGGAGCTCCAGGTTGTGCCGGGAATCAGACTATAGCAAAATAATTCTTATTCGAAGTGTCACGAAGTGCGACGTAGCCGCAAGTCGGGGTCCAGACGGGCGGTACCATACAAGATCTGTATTCGTACGACCTACCCAGAATGCGCTATCGATTTCGGGCTGACTACGCACCAGAACATAAAACAGATACGGTTTACTCAAGGGAGCATTTGGATAAATCAGCATTCATTTTGGAGGAGTGCGATCGGGAATATAAGCATTTTCGGTACATTTACAACTGAAACCCCCTTGGAAGACAATCAGGAAAATCGCACTCTTGTTGATCGTGATGAAATTGCTTTCGAGATCTGTTTTTTGTAGTT
>JBHHZW010000668.1:0-1556 GCA_046758305.1 Bacteroidota bacterium
GCTGATGCTCAGTCCAAGCCCAATGCCCTGGCCGACCGGCTTCGTCGTGTAGAAAGGCTCGAACATCTTCGACATCGCCTCCTTTTCGATACCTCTCCCCGAGTCTGACACCTCAATGGACACCTTGTTCTCAATTCGCCTCGTCCGTACAGTAATCGTTCCCGGCCTCTTTCCGACAGCATCCACCGCGTTGATGAGCAGGTTCACGAGTACCTGATGCAGCTGGTCCGGAACGAGACGGAGCGGGGCAAGAGACTCATCAGTGTGCAGTTCGAAACGGATGTGCTTCGCTTTCTTCCCATAGCGCACCATGTTCATCGCTTCGCGTACCGTATCGTTTATGTTCACATCCTGGACCTCATGGACCGATGGCCTCGCGAAATCGACCAGGTCCCGTAGGATCTTTGCGATGCGATTGATCTGGTTCTTCACGAGTTCCAGTTTCTCCTGAGCAAATTGGTCCCGCGTTGTCCGTTGAATGACTTGGACAAGGGATGAGATCGATGTCAGAGGATTTCCCACCTCATGCGCGAGACCAGCTGCAAGTTGACCGATCACGGACAGTTTCTCAGCACGAATGATCTGTTGAAACAGCACTTTGATCGCCGTGATGTCCCGAAGGATCGCGGAACGGCCAATGATGTTGCCCAGAGGATCCCGGATGACAGAGCTCGAGAGACTTACAGCAATTCGGTCACCCTTCTTCGTGAGCCGCTCGGTTTCGTAGCTGCGGATAACCCCTTTCTTGTAGACTTCCGCAGCAAGTGTCTCTAACTCCTGTTTGGCGAGGAGATCAGGTGGAACAAGAACGAGGAATGGTTTCCCCAGAATCTCCTCCTCGGTGTAACCGAAAATGTCTTCGGCTCCTTTGTTCCAGGACGCAACTCTGTTTTCTAAGTCGATGCCGATGATCGCATCTCCCGAATTCCGGAGTATGGTTGCGAGGTATTGCTCTGTACTTTGCAGCTCTGTTTCCAGCTTTTTCTGCTCGGTGAGATCCCGATGGGTTCCAAGAAACCCAACTACCTTGCCGGACGGGTCAACGATCGGAGAGATAATGAGCTGAGTGTAGATCAGCTCTCCAGTTTTTTTCTTGTTGATGATTTGACCATGCCACATTTTTCCGCCAAGAATTTGTTTCCAGACGTCCCGCCAGAACTCCGGTGGATGTTTCCCACTCGAGATGATTCTCGGGTCCGCTCCGATAAGGTCCTCTTTAGAATAGCCGGTTGTTCGCTCGAAGGAAGGATTGACGTAGATCATCTTTCCGTCTACGTCCGTGATCTGAACTGGATTGACCGTGTAGTGAATCGCGTTGGCAAACCGAAGCAACTGCAACTCCGTCCTTCTCCGCTCCGTAATATCCTTGAGAAGCACACTGATGAACTGCACACTCTCGGTTTCGTTCCACAACGGACTCAAAAACATCTCACTGTCGATGATTTTGTCCGCGGAAAGTTGGAATCGAATATCAAGAGAATATCCCTTGCGGCGCTGCATTGCCGACGCGAACGTCTTTTGGAAGAGCTCCTTGTGTTCAGCTACGATCGAGTCGA
>JBHHZW010000669.1:0-1552 GCA_046758305.1 Bacteroidota bacterium
ACACGCTAATCGAGATTCAACTTCCTGCCGGTCTTGGCAGCGTGGAGTATTACGGCACACCCACGGTCAAGAAGAGCGTCTCAGGCCTGGGGAGTGTAACCAGCCTGGGCACTCCCTTTGTTGAGTGGCGATTCCCGACGAAGATTACTCAAGGCTGACGGAGGAAAACGCTGATGGATAGAGAAATGGAATTCGCTTGTTGCGACTAATCTCGGAAGGCGAGGGGAGTAAACCCCATTACCCAAAAAACGATGTTTTGAGAACCTATGCTAAAGGAGGAGGTGTAACCATGATCCGATTTCAAAGAACTGCGGAGGTCAGCGGGGGCAAGGGTGCCGAGGCTACTCAGTGGGCAAAGGAAGTCACCGAGTACATCAACACCCACTTTGCTGAAGCGCAGCTTCTGGTATTCGAACCGCGATTTGGCACTTTGAACACGATCCATTGGATTGCCGACGTTGAGGATCTCGCTTCCCTAGATCGTTGGCAACAACAGATTGGGGCAGATGAGGGTTACTTGGAGTTGCTTAGCAAAGCGACCGATCTCTTCATCGCAGGGAGCATCGTAGATACCGTGCTGACGTCCATCTAAAAGGCCTGTTCCAATTCGACGATGTTCAAGACTGGCTTCCCTCGCCTTCTAGTTCCAAAGCGCCGCAATGGAGGAGCACAACTATGGCTGACACAAAGGATGTAGCTCAACACTGTCTTAGAGGTTCTGATGAAGAGCGTTATACGGGCGGCTATGGTCCCTTGATTATCCAAGCACTGAGCAGACGACACGCAGTCAAACAGGCTGCTTTTTTCCTGCCCCACTTACGTTCCGGTATGAGCCTACTTGATTGCGGGTGCGGTCCAGGTGTTTTGACGGTCGACTTGGCAGAGGTCGTCGCTCCCAGCAACGTAGTCGGTATCGACATAAATGCCAACCAATTCGAAGTGGGAAAGGCATATGCGAAGGAAAAGGGCATTTCAAATATCCGATTCGAAGTTGGTGATGTCTACGACATCCCCTTTCCGGACAGCTCGTTTGATGCCGCTTTTGCACACGCTGTCCTGTACCATTTGAGTGACCCTCGCAAGGCACTAAGAGAAGTACTCCGGGTGCTGAGACCAGGAGGCATTGTGGGGGTGCGCGATGCCGATAGCGGCGGAAATGTGTTCGCACCATCTAATCCAACGCTCGATCAAGCATGGAATCTTATTGACAAGGTCTTGATCTATAACGGCGGTAATCCGGTTTTCGGTAGTAGCCACAGGGCTGTGCTCCATGAAGTGGGTTTCGTTCGGGTCGAAGCTTCCGCGTCTTATGATTCCTGGGGAACGCCTGAGGCAACTCAGAAGGGCGGCGAGTTCTGGGCAGACTTTGTCTTACAGCCGCAAATCGCCGACGTGATAATGCAACAGGGCTGGGCGACTCGATCAGAGCTTGATAGGATGAGCGCTGCCTTCAAGGAGTGGGGTGAACATCCTGATGCTTTTTTCGCCAGGACTCGATGCGAAGCAGTGGGTTGGAAGGAGTAATCTTAACTCTCATGCTGAACTTCACTCC
>JBHHZW010000670.1:0-1551 GCA_046758305.1 Bacteroidota bacterium
CGCCAACCTGGGTGCGGCGCTCGCCATGCGTGGAAATCGGGTGGTGGTGATAGATGCAGACATCGGGCTGCGAAACCTGGATGTCGTTTTGGGCCTGGAAAATAGGGTCGTCTATGATCTGGTACAAGCCATTGAAGGGGCCTGTGAACTCCACCAAGCTATGATCCGGTACAAACTCGCGAAGAGCCTTTACCTCATTCCGGCCGCCCAGACACGCGAGAAGAATGCAGTCACCGGTGAGCAGATTCGGAGTGTTTGCGAACGGTTGAAGGCAGATTTTGAATACGTTCTCATTGATTCCCCCGCAGGTATCGAACAGGGTTTCCGCAACGCAGTGACGGCGGCTGATAGTGCCATTCTGGTCACCACGCCTGAGGTGTCAGCCATCCGCGATGCAGACAGGGTTATCGGCTTAATTGAAGCGATGGGGCTGCCAACTCCGGACCTAGTCTTGAACCGAGTGATTACGAAGATGGTACACCGGCGTGACATGATGTCAACGGAGGATATTCTCACTCTACTGTCCGTTCAACTGCTGGGGCTCGTCCCCGAGGATCAGAGTATCATCGTCTCGACGAATCGAGGCATTCCGGCGGTGCATGACTCCGGGTCTGTTGCAGGACAAGCATTCTGTAGAATAGCGGCTCGTTTGGATGGCGAGGATGTACCTTCCCTGAGCTTGGACGGGCGTCGTGGGTTCTTTCATGTGCTAAGGAAACTGTTCGGCTCTAGGCGGGGGTAGGAAAGCAATGCTAGATCATATCTGGGTACTCCTAACCAAGGTCTTACGCCGAAGCGAAGCTAACCTGACAAGCAAGGAAGCGGCCCGTCAACGGCTTCAATTCGTCCTTGTGCAAGACCGTTTTGCTCTTCCCAGTCAAACACTAGAGGACATGAAGAACGATCTGGTAGAAGTAATTTCGAGGTATGTGATAATTGACCCAGATTCCATAGGTGTAGAGATTAAACGGTCGGCCGGCACGGTGGTCTTGGTCTCCAACATACCGATCGCCGGCCTACGACAGGATTTCTCCAGGGGAGGCGCGAGCCCCAGTTCAGCATCAAGTTAGTCAAGGTAAACTAGGGTATTGAAAATGCGTTGAGTATGTTTCGCGTCCTTCCTCCATTCGATTAATCGCTCTGCCTTGATGATTTTTCGTCCGTTCAACTTCTGCGGGTAGTCAAACCCACCTAGCCTCGAAGCTCTGTCAGATCCATCTCTTGTTGTGGCTGCAATGGCACCAATCCGCAGGCTTTTTGGATTCATATCTCGTCTTCCTTCTACCCTGATCCGCTAGGCCATCCGCAGGTCCGGTGTACAGGAGGGTCTCAATAGGGCATTGGCAGCATGGACGAGAGGGGAACCGTGGGATCAGCACCAAACGAATTTCATGCATGGTAGCTAGGGTCCCAGATCTTCATCCCAGCGAATGCGGTCGGGATTAATCGGTGGTCTCGTGTCAAGGTAAAAGTTGCATTGCCTGCAAGCAAATGTAACAAGGCTTTTATCTTCAATTGTTTCGGCTGTGACGACGGCAAGGGGAATCTGCC
>JBHHZW010000671.1:0-1551 GCA_046758305.1 Bacteroidota bacterium
GCTTCAACGCCGTTGCCTTCTCCTGGCCCTCGATGAGTGCATCCGCGATGGTCTTAGTGATGAGTTGGATCGTCTTGATCGCGTCGTCGTTTGCGGGAATCGGATATTCGATGACCTCGGAATCGCAGTTGGTATCGACGATCGCAATCACGGGGAGGCTCAATCGATTTGCCTCACGCACTGCGATCGACTCTTTCTTCACATCCACAACGTAGATTGCACCCGGAAGCCGCCCCATCTCCACTACACCGCCCAACACTTTCTGCAGTTTTTCTTTTTCACGAGAGAGATGGAGAGCTTCCTTCTTCGTTATCTTATCGAATGTTCCGTCCATCTCCATCTTCTCGATGTTGTTCAACCTCTTCACGCTTTTCCGGATCGTGGTGAAGTTCGTCAGCATCCCCCCGAGCCACCGCTCCGTGACGTAGTACGCCCCGCAGCGTTTCGCTTCATGTTCGACGATCTCCTTCGCCTGCTTTTTCGTGCCGACGAACAAGATCTTCTTCCCCCCTCCGACAACGGCGCTGATGGCATCGCAGGCGACGTCGAGCAACTCCTGCGTTTTCTTCAGGTCAAGAATATGAATGCCGTTGCGCTCCATAAAGATGAAAGGCTTCATCTTTGGATTCCAACGGCGACTCAGGTGCCCGAAATGTGCACCCGCGGTTAGCAATTCGGCTAATTCTACCCTCGGCATCCTTTCCCTCTCTGTGAGTTTTTAGTTTCCTCTACCTTCGTCATCTTCCCTTGCAACCAAGCACGTTGCGCTTGGCACTCCCAAGAGAATCGGAAGGTATGTGTGATTCAGACCGAAAAGTCGTCCGCTTGATTGGGTATCAATACGGCAAAAAGCTGTGCAGAAACCTCATGCCGCAGAATCACTCTTACCGCTTATCCCCAACCAACGGTCCGACCAAGAAACGATCCACCGCTATCGCTTGGAGAACTGGAACCGCTTGCGCGCTTTTTTCTGCCCGTATTTTTTTCGCTCGACCATCCGCGGGTCCCGCGTGAGCAGTCCTTCCTTTCGAAGGATGGACCGAAGCTCCCCGCCCATCGAAGTGAGCGCTCGCGCGATTCCCAAGCAGATCGCTCCTGCCTGTCCAGATGAGCCTCCTCCCTCGACGTTCGCTGTCACATTATACTTCCCCAGCGTCTCCGTGACCACAAATGGTTTGAGGACATCCACACGGAGCGACTCGATGGGGAAGTACTCATCGAGCTTGTGTTCGTTCACCGTGATCTGGCCGGACCCCGGAGTGAGATGCACTCGCGCGACCGATGTCTTGCGCCTTCCAACGACGACGATGTGCTGTGGTGTTGCCATGCGTTATTCAATGTCGAATTGAATGGGTTCGGGTTTCTGAGCCGCATGAGGGTGCTCGTTCACCGCGTACACTTTCAATTTCTTGATCATGCGTCGACCGAGCCGATTGTGAGGCAGCATGCCTTTGACAGCATGCTCAAAGACGAAGTCGGGTTTTTTCTCCTTTTCGCGCAGCTTCTCCCGCCGCTCGGCCCGGGCAAAGGCCAGCGCGGTGATGGCGGCGA
>JBHHZW010000672.1:0-1541 GCA_046758305.1 Bacteroidota bacterium
GAAAGAACGACCCGTTCATCTCACCGAAATACTCCCGTATCCTCTACGAGCACGCCGACGAACCGAAGGATCTCTACTTCATCGACGAAGCCAAGCATAGTGACGTCTGGGAAACAGGTGGACCAGAGTACAAGCAAAAATTGCTCGACTTCATCAATCTCCACCTCGATTGACTCCCGGCAGACATGCACGTCCTCGCGGCACACCCCGCAGCCTTCATAACGACAGTCCTTCTACACTCGGTTGCCGCTGGCCTGCCCGACTATGTCGTTCAGGCGGCCCAGACCACCGAATTCTCTCAGCCACGAGCAACCGAACTTCTTCGTGTACTCACCCTCGACATAGGTCCAAGACCTATGGGCTCTCCCGCAGAACAGCTCGCACTCGAATTTGCCGTCAACAAGCTGACCGAATCTGGATGCGACACAGCGTACATCATGCCCATGCGCACGACCCGACGTGAATTCCGAAGGATCGTCAACACGCGAAGCGGAATCACAGTCGGAATTCATAAAGGCAGGACCGGGCGGATAATCGTCCTTGGAGGGCACATCGATTCTTCCGGTCCGGAAGTCCCCGGCGCAAACGACAATGGATCAGGCACAGCGGTAATCCTTGAACTTGCTCGTGTCCTGGCACAACGCGAATGGCAATCAACGCTCGTGTTTGCTCTCTTCGGCGGCGAGGAGATGGGCTTGCGGGGGTCAGAACACTTCGTCACGCAATTCGCGACCATCGACAGCGTGGCGCTGATGATCCAAGTCGACATGGCAAACGGATCCCCAAAACTGCTCCTCCTCGCCGATACGCACGACCACAATGCACCCTCGTGGCTCGTTCGAGCCGCTTTTGAGGAATTTGCCGCGCTCGGGTACGATGGCCTGACGTACGAGACACACTTCAACACGTTCGGCTCTCTATTTCCGCGACCCATCTCGAGCTCCGACCACGAACCGTTCTTGCGGAAAGGCATTCCGGCGATCGGCCTCGCCTCGGATATCGCTGCACCCATCCACACACCTCAAGATGAATTCTCACGATTTCGCCCGGAAGGCCTCAAACGGTCTGGTGACCTCGTGTACCGATTGGTCGAGAGGTTTGATGGAGGAGTCCCAGAACCAACAAAACAACAGTACTGGCTTTATCAGCTCGGAACCGCTTTCGTGTTTGTCCCGAGATGGCTGCTCTGGACATTTGTCGGCATTGCAGTCGGCACGGCCTTCGCGTCGGTCTTCATCCTCCAAAAACGAACCGCCGCCGATCAGTTAAAGCAGAAAATTAGATTTTCCGGAGGTAAACTCTTCGTCGTTCTGCTCCTCATCGTAGCACTCGCAAGGGGATCTGAATTTCTTCTCGTTCCGCTCAAAGGCTGGAGACACCCCTGGTTCCTCGAACCCGATCTCTACTGGCTCCTTGGCGTTCTGTTCGGTCTCTTCGGCATCTGGATCGGCATCCATCTCGTGCGGCGAATGAAATTGAGTCGCCGGGTCAACGTGTACCTAGTGCGGTCGGTGATTCCCCTGACGCTTCTCACAGTGCTG
>JBHHZW010000673.1:0-1536 GCA_046758305.1 Bacteroidota bacterium
TGTGTGCCTTGACAAAGCGATCGTAAGGAGGCCAGGACTCAATTAATGAGATGTCATGACAGCGGCACTCCTTCGCTCTTTATTTCCCCAGTGCGTCAGAGGCGAAAAAATATCAAATCTATTTGGGCTCGGACCCGCTCTGGGCTTGGGTTTGCTCGATGTTAAGCTGCTAGGATGAAATTAAGGCTATTGAATTGCGTTTGGGCATGGATTTACCTGCTGAGGGCGTAAAAAAACGGCGGCTCCATATGAGTCGCCGCTTCACAGACTTCTAGGATTCTGGCTGCCCGGGCAGTTTTTTCTGCGCTGTCGCTACCGCTTATACCGGCCTAATCTTCCTAATCGACAGTTTTCACGGACGGCACACAAATTTCCTCTTCCTTCTTCGTATCTAACTGCAAAGGACCAAACTGATTGTTGATATGGATGCCCTTTACTTTTTCATGTTTCGGCTCGTCTTCCGCCCGCTTCACCTTGTAGCACATCAGGTGAGCATCGGGATTGATGATGCCTTCACCGTTCTTGTCTACCGGGTTGCAGAGCCTTTTCGGTTTCTCCACGTCAAATAGCTTAGGTTGGTTGAACTGGTCCACAACATTGACCTGGATGCCTTCCGGGAACTCCGACCCCTCGCTGACCTTGACCTTGTAGCACTTGAAGTGGTCAATGGTGAAAACGGCGGGTGCGTCAATGTCAGGAATCGGAGTGTCGAGGTCTTTCAAACTCGGGACAAGTAGACGGTCGGGTTTCTTCGTGTCCACGAAGATAGTTCCAAATTGATTCACCACTTCGATGTTCGTCTGCTTTACATGCTTAGGTTGCCGCGGCTCGGTCTTGGCCCGCTTTATCTTGTAGCCCACTAGGTGGGTATCTGGATCGATAATTCCCTCGCCGTTCTTGTCCGCCGGATTGTAAATCTCTTTCGGCTTCTTGACCTCGAACAATACGTCCGACTCGAACTGATCGGTCAGGGTAACCTCCAGTTTCTCGAACTCAGTCCTCTTCACCTTGTATGAGAGGTAGTGGTCTAAATCGGTGGAGGGATCGGGGATGGAGTCGGCAGCACTAAGAAAAAAAGCCATTTCGTTTCTGGTCGGATCAGCGAAGGTCAACCATGCAACTCCATCGTTAGAGCGGAACCCTGCGTTCTCTCCGGCGACTGAATCGCTTGCCTGCCAGAACCAATTACCGGTGGTTAAATCGTTTTCAATGACCGAAAACCAGTAGTCAGTCCCCGCATTTAAGGCGACTGGGTCAATAACCGCTGTGTACTGGAATATGTCCTTACCGCTCTGGTTATCGCTTCCCGTATCAACACCAGCTACACTCACTATATTCTCAAAGAATGGGATTGTGGCAGGCACTCCACTGCTATCATTAAAAATTCGAAGTTTGAAAGATCTGTTTACCGTTGCATCGTCGTCTGACGAATCGTATCCTCCGAACCACCCAATTTCAACTATCGTTTCATCTGTTGCCAGCTGAAAGTTGTCTGCTATCTGTTGGCCGTCTGCGTTGCTGAATACAAAAGATTGG
>JBHHZW010000674.1:0-1519 GCA_046758305.1 Bacteroidota bacterium
CTCTCGAGACACCAAAATTATATCAGATTGTCGGGAAAAAATCGAGCCCGGCTTGATCAAAAAAGCCTGTATTTATGCGGCCTTGCGAGGTCTCTCGGGCGGGTTGGGCGGTGGCTTTCGGGAGAGCCGCGTCAGCATAGCTAGCTAGGCTCGGTTCGCTGGTTGCACGAGCTGCCAGCCTTGGCTTGAAACACCTTCCATCAACGCAAGCGGACGTTGTGCAATCTTGTCGGCCGTTCTGGGCCGGTAGACCGGCCGACCCAAAGGCCTTCGCCGGAGAGTCCCGGCCGCGGCTGCTTTCACTCTCCGGGCCGCAATGGCCACGTATTCGGCGACCGTTTCGGCGCCCGCTGCGCGACGTCCGTGCAAAACGGCCGCGCAAGCCGTGCTTCCAACGCCCATATAGGGGTCAACTACGAGATCGTTCGGGTTAGTAAGGCTAAGGACAAGTCGCTCGACTAATTCTATCGGGAACTGGCAGGGATGCTTGGTCTTCTCGACATGGTTATGTTTTACGTTGGGAATCACCCACACGTCACCTGGATTTTTCCCAAGAGGGTGGCATGAATACTGACCTGCCTTACGCCCTTTGAAATATTTCTTACCGGGATACTTCTGCGGAACTCGGATGGGATCGAGGTTGAAGACATATTGATCGGTCTTTGTAAACCACAATATTGTTTCATACCGGCCCGAAAGTCTGCGACGACAGTGCAACCCGTGTTCGAAGTACCACACAATGCGATTTCTTAGCTTGAGGCCTGCCCTCTTGCAAATCTGATAGATGAATATGTCAAGGGGAAATACCTCTCCACCCGATGCAATGTGGTTCCCAACCTGCCAGCAAAGACTCCCGTCAGAGGCAAGAATGCGGACGCACTTTTGGATTGTTTCTCGTTGCTGCTTGAGGTATTCGCCGAAGGCGATACGTTTCTCGTACAGCTTCCCAAGATTGTAGGGCGGTGAAGTGACCACCAGCCTGGCCTCTCCGCTCGGTATCTCTCTAAGCAGGTCAAGGCGATCGCCAGTGTATAGGGTTACCGGTGCGTGGGAGGAATGGTGCGATCGGATAAGAGTTCCGTTTCCCTGCAGTCGGCGTCCGGTTTCCATGGCTTTTCCCCCTGGCTAGGGTCTTATGCCAACCACCCAAATAGGAAGTGTTATGCTCATCTTCGCGTACTGTAGTTCCCGCGTCACCCGCTCGAAATGAACGACGTTCTCATCAATCGTATTAGCAAACCGCTGCATTGGAACCACAAGCACCCCGACATCGATTAGCCCCAACGAGTACGAGACTTGGAACTTGAACACATCTGTGTACCAACGCGCCATGTTGCCAAACTGAACTTCAACTTGAATTCGGTTCTTCTTAAAGTCGGCCTCAATCCTTGTAACTTGGTCATCCGTAATGCGCGGGCTAGCTTCCCATCCTCTCGCAACAAATGCTTCCTCCAGCGCCGCATTCAGGGCGCGCTGATCTGTCCTGAACAGCATGATCCGCTTGCCACGCCGGCGCCTC